>CAZZPX010000368.1:0-4210 GCA_964655955.1 uncultured Phycisphaerales bacterium
CGATCGCGAGGCCGGCGTCGCGGGTCACGTCCAGGCGCTCCTCGGTGTTGCCGCGGTCGCCGTCCTGATCGAAGCGCACTGCCCCATGGGCGTCGCGCAGGCGGAGCGGGGCCGGCTCCTCCGTCTCCATGTAGGCAAGGGGTACGTCGAGGCTCAGGTCCACGTCGGCAAGGGTGATCACCGCCTCGACCTGGTCCGGAGTCACCTCCAGGCTGGCGGTGGCCACGTCGCCGGAAATCGCCGCCCGGGTCCACCACGCCCGCACGCGCTGGGGAAGAAACTCTGCGGAGAGATCGTCGAAGGAGAGGTCGCGGAGCGTGAGCGAGGCGGTGCTCGCAGCCGGGGTCACCTGTCCCATCACCCGCAGGCCCACCACCCGCCCGTCGCCTGGATCGAGTTGGCGAAGCGCGACATCGTAAACACCGCGCTGCGTCGAATGCGGCTGGGCGCTGCCCTCCATCTCGATGTGCGTCAGTTGCGTGAAGCGCCCCGCTTCGTCGTGCAGGCCGTACTCCACCGCACAGCGCGACAAGGTCAGATGAGGCAGATCGACGTGATCTTTTGCCGCTCCGGCCGGCAGCGAGAGTCGCGCCGCTGCCAGCGACCCGGTACGCTCCGACTGGCTGATGCGCAGCGCGGCGCCGGAAAGGTGGACGGCGTCGACGGTCACGGAGAGGGGCAGCAGCGACTCGAGCCGCAGATCGAGATCGGCGTGCTTGACGCTGAGCAGCCGGCCCGCCTCGCCGGACACGCCGGGTACGCGCAGCTCGAGTTCGTGAAGCTCGATTCCGTCGCCGCGAAGCTGAAGACCCTCGAAGCGCACCTCGGCCCCGGAGACGTCGGCGAGAGCGCTGCGGGCGACTCGAGGCAGCACCAGGTAGCGTCCCAGCGTCGCTAGCAGCACGAACACGAGGACCAACACGAGCAGCGCCCGCAGCAGGCGGCGCGGCCGGCCTCTGCCGCGACCGCGGCTGGAGCGCTCGGTTGACTCTGGTGCGGAGGTGCTCAAGGGGTGCATTCTACCTCTGGCGATGAATGGGTCCGCCGGCAGCGCCTGCATCCGGCTGCTTTGCCGTTCGACGTGGCCCCCCTCCGGGCGGCAATCTCGATATTAGGCTCGTATTCCTGGCGCGAGTGCCTATCATTGGACGCTTCCGCGACACTGGCGGAGGAGCCCGCATGCCCGACCGAAGCACCCTACGCACGATTCGCCAGACTGTTCGCCGCGGCGAACGCTTCGCCTGCCTCACCTGCTACGACGCGACGACGGCCAGGTGGCTCGAGCGCGCGGGCATCCCCCTGCTGCTGGTCGGCGACACGGCCGCGGAAGTGATACTCGGTCTGCCCTGCACGATGCACATGCCCCTCGATCTTTCTGTGGCCTTGACGGCGGCGGTGAAGCGCGGCGCGCCCAACACCGTGGTCATGGCGGACATGCCGTTCATGTCCTACCAGGCTGATGACGCGGAAGGGCTGCGCAACGCCGCCCGCTTCATGACCGAGGGACTGGCGGACATCGTCAAGCTCGAAGCGGACGGCTCTTTTGCGCCGCTGGTCGCCAAGATGGCCCGGGCAGGCATTCCCGTCTGCGCTCACGTCGGTTCGCGGCCGCAGCGGGCCGGACTGAGCGGCGGCTACGCCTCGGAGGGACGGACGGCGGCGGAGGCTGAGCAGATCCTCGCCGACGCCCGCGCCCTGGAGGCGGCCGGCGCGGTCATGCTCCTCGTCGAGGCTGTGCCGCCTGAGGTGGCGCAGCGCCTCGTCGACCAAGCACAGGTGCCGGTGATCGGCATCGGAGCCGGTCCGGCCCCGCACGGGCAGATCGTGGTCATCCAGGACCTGCTGGGGATGAGCGACTGGCGGCCGAGCTTCGCTCCGGCCATAGCCAACCTGGGCGAGCAGATCGAGTCGGCGGCGCGCGAATGGCGGCAGCGCGTGGACGCGGGATCGGTGACCGAGCATCGCTACCAGATGAAGAGCGGTGAGTGCGAGAAACTGCTTGACGGGCGCAGCGGCGCCGCCCAGCGTGCAGACGACGCACGCGCTGCGGCACAGCCGGTGGCACAGTCATTCAGCGGCGGCTGAGGCTCCGAGGCAGCGCGGCAGCGGGAGTAGACCCGGAAGAAGGGGGCTCAAGCCGCTACGATCAGGCGCGGCCGTCGTTGCCGCCGCGGCTTGTCCCGCCGCCGACGCCCTCCGGAGTACGTTCAGATGCGTCGAATTCAGTCGTACGGTCCCACGCTCGCCGTTCTGCTCACGGGCGTACTGGTGGTGCTCTTCACGCCACGGCTGGCGCGGGAGATCAAGCACGCCGAGCAGGTCGAACAGGTGCGCTTTGCGCGGCAGGTGCTCGACGGCGATCTGGACGTGCTGGCGAAGATCGACGAGGCGCACCGCGCCATCGCCGCGATCATCGGCCCCAGCGTCGTCTTCATCAGCATGGAGGGCGCGGATCTCCGCAACAGCACCATCACGGCGACGGGGTCGGGGTGGATCTACGACGCGGAGGGACACGTCGTCACCAACTATCACGTCATCGCCGGGGCCAAACGCATACAGGTCCAGTTCTCGGGCGGCTGGGTGACGGATGCCACGCTCATCGGTGCCGACCCGCTCACCGACGTCGCGGTGCTGCGCGCCAATGACGGGCCGGTGCTGCCGGCGCGGCGCAACAGCGCCCAGCCGCTGGCCCAGGGGGACCAGGTCTTCGCCTACGGCGCCCCGTTCAACTTCAAGGGCTCGCTGAGCAAGGGGATCGTCTCGGGCACCGGCCGAACCACCGACCAGTTCACGCTGCGCTATCAGAACTACATCCAGACCGACGCGGCAATCAACCGGGGCAATTCGGGCGGCCCGCTGCTCAACGCCCGGGCGGAAGTCGTGGGAATGAACACCTTCATCGCCACAACCGAGGAAGGCGGCTCCACGGGCGTCGGCTTCGCCATTCCCGTCGACACCATCGAGTCGATCGTCGACCAGATCATCGACACGGGCGTCGTGACGCGCACGGTCATGGGCGCGACGCTCGTCGACATCAGCGAACTGGACGCCAAGCGCCGCATGCAGAGCCGCGGCTTCGAGGGTCGCGGCGTCATGGCGGACTACGTCTACCCCGGCTATCCCGCCGCCGAGGCCGGCCTGCAACCGGGCGACATCATCACGCACCTCGATGGCGAACCGGTCTCCTCCGTCGACGTGCTCCGCTCGACGATCACCAGCCGCCGGCCGGGCGACATGATCAACCTGACGCTCTGGCGTTTCTACGAGAACAAGCCCGGCGGGTATACGCTTGACCTGCAGGTGACATTGACGCAGGTCACCACCGACGAGATCGGCGCTCCGGAGATCATCTACAACGATCCGCGCGACAATCTTCGCCAGGCGCAGGCGCGCGTGGCGCTGACGCGCTTCGGCATCGAACAGCCCGCCGACCAGCGCGAGGAGCCGGCCCACGGCGACGAGCCCGCCACGCCGGCCGGCGTGCGCATTCAGCAACTGCATCCGCGCTCGCCGGCCTGGCAGGAGGGGCTGCGCAACGGCCAGGTAATCACGCGCGTGGACGGCGCGCGCGTGCGCGGCGTGTATGAACTGCTCGACGCGCTCGCCGCGGCGCATGATGACCGGCCGGACGCGTCCCCCCAACTCACCGTCTGGGATCCGGAGACGAACCAGGAGAGCGTGGTGGAGATGGATCTGCGCGGCTGGCCGGACGAGTCAGACGAATGAACCCGCCCGCCGACGCCGCGCCGCAGGCGCCGCGGCCGAGCGAGCCGCTGCTGATGGTGCGCGACCTGCGCGTGCACTTTCCGCTGCGCACGGGGCTGCTCGGGCGGACGACGGGCCGGGTGCGCGCAGTGGACGGCGTCAGCCTGCAACTCGCACGCGGTGAGATCCTCGGCCTCGTGGGCGAATCCGGCTGCGGCAAGACGACCGTCGGGAGGGCCATTCTCCGCCTGCTGCCCGCGACGAGCGGCGAGATCCGCTTCGACGGCAGGAACGTGGCGGCCCTGCGCGGCGAGGCCCTGCGGCGCTTTCGCCGCCAGGCGCAGGTTATCTTCCAGGATCCGGAAGGCTCGCTCAACCCACGCCTGCGCGTCGGGGCGATCGTCGGCGAACCCCTGCCCGTGCACGGGATCGCCCGCGGCGCCGAACTGCGCCGGCGCGTCCTCGATCTGCTCGAGCGTGTCGGCCTGCCCACTACCGCCGCGCA
>CAZZPX010000369.1:0-4207 GCA_964655955.1 uncultured Phycisphaerales bacterium
GTTCTGGAGGACGCCGTTTTACATCATGGCGCACAATCGCGCAACCGTATTTAGAAGTTTCTTCGCACGCCCCACATCCCTCTGCTTGCTGGGATAGAGATCAAAGAGTGCCCGAGCGAGCCCTAGCGTCGCCACATCGGAGCCCATAGCAATCGCCCGCTCGAAGTACCCAATGGATCTTTCAACGTCACCCTCATCTCGATAGTACCGACCGAGTTCCACATACGCGAATGCGTACCCGCGACGCCCCGACTCTTCATAATACTCTTGGCTTGTTCACAGCGCCGAAGAGGCCATTCCAGTAGGCATGTGCCAAAGCGAAAGCCGCCCACGCATCGCCCTGATCATACGACGAAAGCAGGAGTTCGCGTCCTCTAACCACGTCTCGCTGATAACCATGTTCTCCACGGACATAATGCGCTCCGAGGGCGCCGGTGGCTGTCGAAAGTCCTTGCTCGTGTGCCAAATTAAGATGTTCCCGGTAGTTCTCAATGCTGGTCTCCGCGTCCCAGAAATCATAGGGATCGATGCCATGGATGACTGCAAGGGCGTACGAAGCGGCTCCACATCCTGCTGAAGACGAACTCTTCAGAAGGTCTATACCATCCAGCGGTGCCGGTGCGAGTGACTCGGCGAATAGCGCATTGCGATAACCCTCGTACATCCGCTTGGGGCCTCCGACATGCTCGGCCGAGGAAAGCACTAGTCCGAGCGAATCCGGCAGGTCCTCTTTGCCATAGGTCTTGAGGATCCCGAGATAGAACTGCCCCCACATGTCTCCTGTATCCGATGAAGTCTCGAGCCGCGCGAGCCCCTTTGCCGCCTCAGCGGGCTCGGGCGGTGATCCTTCCGACTCGCTGCACGCCGCCGGCAGAGACGCGGCGGTGATGGCGACGAGTACAATAAGGGGTCGCGACAGACGGTTGTTCATTCCCAAATCCTCCAGAGAAGGGTGAGATTAGCGCCTCATCATGCTCAAAGCCTCAATCACGCCTCGTCTACATTCTCACTTGCATTGGCGGACACCGCCAGCCGCAGATCATTCCCCCTTTCTTGGTCGCTAAGCTTGTGTCGGTTGCGAGTCGCTGCTCTAAACAGCCACAACCAAGTCCCAAATGCACGAGAAAGAGGTTGTGTCGCTCTGCTTTGTCCCTCATTCCCGACTCGTGTTTGATTGAAGCTGTATCCATTCCGCTTTCATGCCTCTACATCTCCATTCTGTCAAGGCGGAATCGCCTGTTGTCATCGCATGGCAGCTACTTGCGCTGCGCGCCACTCGCGCTGTGTCAAGCAGTGTGGTGTCGGGCGTGACCTCTGCGCCCTCCGTGGTAAACCCGCTCGCCGGCAACGCGCGGCTGACATCGCATTTGCTGCTGTCGGAGTCGAATCGACCCACGATTCGCATGCGCAATGCGGCGTGAGGACTGGGAGGGTGATGAGCTGAGGGAGTTCTGCGGTTGTGGGATGGCAGCCGGAGTCGCTGCAGGCGCTTCTGCCTCGGCTTACGCCTCGAGCTCCGCCATCACTTCGTCGGGGATCTCAAAGTTCGCCCAGACTTCCTGCACGTCATCGTGCTCCTCGAGCATCTCCATCAGGCGCAGCGCCTTGCGGGCGTCGTCGGCGTCGCAGGTCACGGTGTTCAGCGGGAGCATCCGCACTTCCGCCTTCTCGATCTCCAGCCCCGCTTCGTCCAGCGACTGGCGCACGTTGAGCAGTTCGGTCGCCTCGGTGGTGACGACCCAGAGATCGTCTTCCAGCCTCACATCCTCGGCGCCCGCCTCGATGGCGAGTTCCGTGAGGCGCTCCTCATCGATCTTGTCCTTCTCGATGTTGATGACGCCCTTGGCTTGGAAGTTGAAGGCGACGCAACCGCTCGCGCCCAGGTTGCCGCCTCCCTTGTCGAAGATGTGACGCACGTCGGAGGCGGTGCGGTTGCGGTTATCGGTGAGCACATCGACGATCATGGCGATGCCGCCGGGTCCGTAGCCTTCGTAGCGGATGGAGACGTAGTCGACGGCCTCAGCGCCGATGCCAGCGCCCTTGTTGATCGCCTTCTCGATGTTGTCCTTGGGCATGTTCTCGGCGCGGGCGTCGTCGATGGCGTAGCGCAGCGTCAGGTTCATCGACGGGTCCGGCCCGCCGTTGCGGGCGGCGACGATGATCGCCCGTGCGCAGCGCGACCAGGACTTGCTCTTGGCGGCGTCCTGCCGCGCCTTGCGATGCTTGATGTTGGCCCATTTGCTGTGACCGGCCATTGAATTCGCTCCTGCGAAGGTAGTTCCTGCGTTGGGCAGAGAATGGCGAATGACGAATGACGAAACTCGAATGACGAACACGAACGCACTTGGAGGCGTTCTTCCGGTTCAGCTAATCGTCATTGGGCATTCGGCATTCGACACTCTCCTCTTCTGTCATTCGATCACCGCGGCTCCCGGCGCGGTCGGGAGTCCCGGCGAGCCGGCGACGGGCGGCTCCTCGCCTTGTTCGAGCGCTTCGAGCTTGGCTGTCAGCCGCTCGCGCAGTTCCGTCTGCCAGGTCACGCTCGGTGTGGCGGGCAGTTGTTCCAGCGCCCGCTGCCACCGCTCCTTGGCGTCATCGTAGCGTCCGGCTCGCCACAGGGAATCGCCCAGGTGGTCCAGCACGATCGGCTCGACGCCCTGCGGCGTCTGGGCCAGCGCCTCCTCCAGCAGCGACACCGCGCCGCGGCGGAGAAGCGTGCCATCCGGCCCGACCTCGTCCTCGTAGATCCCCTGCTTGTACCTCGCCCAGCCGAGCGAATCGATGATGTTGTGATCCGTGGGCATGAGCGCGTACGCGCGCTCGAGGTAGGCGATCGACTCCGAGAGGCGCACGCCCGCCTCCAGCCAGGTGTAGCCGAGGTTGTTCAGGGCCATGGCGTGGTCGGGCTCGAGTTCGAGAAGGCGCTCGAGGATGATCTCGCGCGAGGCGTCGCTGAGCGTCGGCCAGTTGGAGATGTAATACAGCGCTTCCTCGAGACCGGCATCGGTGAACTCGTCACTCACAGCCGCCAGCATCGCGCCCAGCCGCTGCTGCAGCCGATAGCGCTCGAGCAGGGCGATGGCCTGCGGCGCGTCGTCCTGGTCGAGCACGGTGAGCAGGTGGAACCAGGCGAGGGCGAGGGCGCACTCGCGGATCTCCGCCCGCTGCCACAGCGCAGACTGATCGAGTTGATACGCGAGTTTGGCTTCGGCGTCGCTGACGGACCAGACGTCATTCGCCTCGGCCTGCCGCTGGCGGCTGCGGATGATGCTGAGCAGGATATGTCGCGCCTTGGTGCACTGTTCGCGGGTAAGAACCACGCGCTGATCGAGGTGCGACAAGGCGTCGAGCGTGGCGGAGACCTCATCCTGCCCGATCTGCGACATCGCCAGCGCCAGGGTCATCTCCGGCGTGCGATGGGCCGGCTCATGCACAGCGAGACGCGCGACGATGCGGTCGAGCGCCTCCGCGGTGCGGCCGGCCTGGTATAACGCGCTCTCATACAAGTCCTGCAATTCGTGAGCGTGCGGATGGTCGGCGAGGAAGGCGTCAAGCGTGGCGAGCGCCGCCTCCGCGCTCGCGCGATGCATATGCAGGCGGGCGACGCCGCGAACGACGTTTGCTTCGTGAGGGTGCTGGGCCCGCAGTTCCTCGAGCAGCGCCAGGCCGGACTCGAAGCTGCGCAGCGTGCCCCAGATGTCGACGAGCAGATCGAGCGCGGCGGCGTTGTCCGGCTCCTCGCGCACCAGGGCTGCCAACTGCGCCTCCGCCGCGGCGAACTCCTGGCGACGCACCTGCTCTTCCGCGCGGAGCAGGCGCAATTCGCTGCTGTTGGGGTTGCGCGCGTGCAGGGCCTGGACGGCGTGGGTGTACGCCTCTGAGTCGGAAAGCTCGCCCGTTCGATCGAGCAGGCGAATCAGTTCGCCGTGCGCCGCGTCCGCATCGGGATCAAGCTCGATGGCCCGGCGCAGCGCCGCTGCCTGACGCTCCGGTTCGCGCAGCGCCGCGTGCAGGGCTGCGCGCTGCACATAGTCGGCGGCGGTGAGTTCCCCGGCGCTGCTCTCCAGGCGCTCGCTTTCCCGCAGCGCCTCGCGGATGAACTGCATGTCGCGCCAGACGGCGATTCGGGTGCGCGCGATGGCGAGCGGATCAGCGCCGCCTTTGTCAAGGCGATCGAGCACGAGCAGCGCCTCGGGGAAGCGCAGCT
>CAZZPX010000370.1:0-4204 GCA_964655955.1 uncultured Phycisphaerales bacterium
CCGGGGGCGCTCGCGGGATGGCGCTCCGCGCTCGCCTATCTCGAAGCCGGCTCGCAGGACTGGTTCGAGGCCCGCTACAACACGCTGCGCCTTCTCGCCGAGATCGACCCGTCAGTGGCGGCGGCGGCGCTGGCGCAGCATCACACGCTCTACCCCGGCTACGGACCGCCGCCCTGGGGCGACCGCATCCGTGCGCTCGCCGAGCGCCTGCCGGCTCCGCGCGAAGACGGGGAGGCCGGCGAGTGAACGCACGCGAGTTGTACAGCAGGTTTCTCGGTCTCAACTTGGCCGACCCCTCGCCGGGCGAATTGCTTGGCCTGGGCGCTGATCAGCCGACGGACGAAGCGGCAATTCGCGCAGCGTTGACGAAGCGCCTGGCGCAGGTCGACGCCCACGCGCAAGCACGAACGCCCGACGCGGATCAGGTGCGGATGGCACTGCACGCGGCGGCCGCGGTTCTCAGCGACGCCCTGCTGCGCGATGCGGTTGCGCACCGTTCCGTCGAGCAGGCCCTGCCTCGAGAGACGCCAACGCCGCCGACCGCGACTGTTTCGCCGCCGCCGTCTGCGCCTGCGGCGCAACGCACGCCGGCGTCACCCGAGCCGGCGCCGACGAGCCGGCATGTCGCGTTGACGCCGCTCGAAGCGGCGATCGTCGGCGTACTTGCGGGCAGCGGGGGGTGGACAAGCCGCTCACAACAGCAGCTTGGCGCACTGGCGCTGCAATGGGGCTTGACGGCGGAAGAACTCATCGAGCGAGTGCGCGCCTTGGCCGCGCGCTGGGCGGTGACGCAGGAGGCGACCGGGCAGGAGGACACGGTTGATGAGGACGCGCCGCTCCTCCCGCGCCGGCGCTGGGGCGCGCGGCTGGCGGTATTGCTCGCGCTCGTGGTCGGCGTGTTCGCCGTGGTGCTCAGCCTGACGGCCGTGTTGACGCAGCCGGGACGCGGACGGCCGCGACCGACGCTGGATTTTCCCGATGCGCCGCGCGCCGCGCCGACCTCGCAGGACCCGCAGCGAGCCGCGGATGCAGGCGATGAGCCGTCGCCGACTCCTCCCGCTGCGCCGACTGAGCGCACGCCGGCCGAGCTGGCGCTGGAGGCGAAGCGCATCGGCCGGGAGATCATCGCAGCGGGGGGTTCGCTCGCAGAGCCCACGCGCGGCAGGCTCGAAGCGTGGATTCGCGATGCAGGCGGGCGCTGGACGACGCTCGGCACGCGCGATCTCGAATCCGTCAACGCCGCGGGCATCGAGGCGCTGCAGGCGGCGGGCGATGTCGAGGCCGCTGCCCGCAGCACGGCTCAACTGCTCGTTGAAGCGGTCGTGGCGGAGGAAGAAAGATCGCTTGATCCCGTGACGTTGACGCAGCGCAGCTACATCGGGGGATTGCTCGCCGCTGTGGCCAGCGACCAGCGGACGTCGCGGGCGCTGCGCCTGGCCGTGCAGGAAGCCGTGGGGGCGTGGCCCGTGCTGCCCGCCGATCAGTTCACGCCGCAACCGCAGCAGCGCGCCTTTGCGCAGGGCGCCCTGGCGGCGCTGCGCTACGACCTGCCGCGGCTGGCGGAGGCGCGCACCACCGATCAAGACGCCACCGGGAGTTGGACCGCCTGGCGTGCGGGCATCGCGGCGAGCCATCGCCTGCTGGACGCCAGCCCCGAGGGCGACTACCTCGCAGCGACGGAACTCCTGCTGCTTCACGCGCCCGAGTCGCTCGACCAGACGGACGCCTTCACGGGCCTGCTGCGGCGGTTCATCAACATGATCGACTTCGCCGATCCGCAGGCGCAGGGCGCCGTCGTCCAGTGGCTGCTCGATCCGCGCATCCGCACGCGCGATCTGCACACGGTCACCAGCGCAATCGTCAAGCTGGAACTCGCCGCCGGGCTCGACGATGGTCACATCCTCGCCGCCGATGCGCCGCCGCACGAACGCACGCGCCTGACACGTCGCTGGTCGCAGGGGGCTCTGGCGGAGGGCCAGGGCGCCGCTGACTCCACGGCGGCCGCGGGCAGCACGTTCAGCATCGACGCCGATGAGCGCGCCGAGTGGCTGCGCCGCACCGACCTGGAGTTGTCGCAGCCGATCGAGGGTATCTCCGCGGTGAATACGCTGCGGCGGGCCGTGCGCTATGCCCGCCTGCGCGCCGCGGCGGCGCAGATCGCCCGGGGTGAACTCGAGGCGGCGCGCGATCGCCTGCTGCACATCAGGATCGATTTCGCCGTGCAGCCGCCGCCCAAGGAGCCGCCCGCGCGCAGCGATGGCGAACTCACCGCCGCGCTCGCCATGCCCGGCCTCACCGACGCGCGCAAGATCGACCTGATTCGTTCCTTCGCCGAGCGCCAGCCGATCATCGGCCCCGCCGACGCGCGGACGCTCGCGACGCTCGCCCTCGCCGAATCGTCGCTGCCGATCCGCGACACGGCCCAGGAGCGCATCCGCTGGGACTACGGCGATTCGCCGCACCTGGTGCTGGCGCTGCTCGACCTGACCGCGGGTACGCGCGTCATCCGTACAACCGGGCTGGCGGAGACGGTCGAGCGCATCACCGGCCAGCGCCTGCCCGAGCCGCAGGATGCCGACTTCCTTCCCGCGCTGCGTTTGGCGCTGACGAATCATCTGCTCGAACTGCGCGAGAGCGCCTACGCGGGACACGCCGTCGACGAACTGGCGCATCATCTGGCGGCGGCGTACCAAGCAGCTTCCGGCGGCAACGGCAACGTCGAGGCGCCCGAGATCGAGGCGCAGCGCCTGCTTGACGAGTGGCGCAGGCTGGGAGAACGCCGCGGCGCCACGCTGCCCGGCGATGTTGACTCCAGCGCCAGTTCCCGTCGACTTGCCGCCTCCCTGAGCCTCGCGAGCGGGCCGCTTCAGCGCTTCGTCGCCTTGCAGCGAGCCCTTCTCGAAGAGATGGCGGCTGTGGTTCTCGCCGAAGCGCCCGCCGGCCGAGAGGCAATCCTCACGTTGCTGGACGCGACGCACCGGCGTCTGCTGGAAGCACAGGGGGCGCTGGGGCAGATGGAGGTGCTCGAGCGCGCCATGCTGGAAGTGATGCGGCAGCGCTTCCTCGCCGCGACGCCCCTGGAGACGCCCGCGCCATGACTGTGCCCTTTACATCCCGCTGGTCGAGACTGTGCATGCTGCCGCTCGCGCTGGGCGCTCTCGCCGCGCAGCCGCTGGGCGATCAGCCCGTGGTGCCGGATCTGCCGCAGCGCCTCGCCGTTCTCACTCCCACCGAGCCGCTGGAGTACTTTCTGCTCGCTGAGGAGGTCGCCTACGAGGCCAACGAGCCAGGCGAGGTGGACCTGGCGGTGCGCCTGTTCCTGCTGGCGATGCATCTGGACGCGGAAGATGGCGGACAGACGGCCCTGGCGCGCAGCAGCACCATCGCCTTGCGCGACCTGACCACGGATGAGGAACTGCACCGCCTGCTCGCGGGGCTCGAAGCGTACTACGCCAACGCGCCGCTCGACGAGGTGCTCGAAGCGGCGGACTCGCCGTACGACGTGGGCCCGCCCGCCTCCCGCGATGACATCGACACCGCGCTCAAGACGCTGAGTGAGTATCGCCTGGGGCAGGGCCGCTCCGCCTCCGCGGGCTTTCGCCGACCCGATGTGCAGGCGGTGCTCCAGCCTTACGAAGCTGCGATCGGCAGTCTTGACGAGTTGATCACCTACAGCGCCCGCAACGTCGTCTGCCGCGAGTGCAACAACCAGCGGGTCATCGTACCCGGCCCCGGCAACGAGGAACTGATCGAGCCGCGCCTGTGTCCAAGCTGCGGCGGCGTGCCCGGGCCGAAGCTGAGCGATGAGGATCTGGACGACCAGCTTCGCCTGGAGTTGGCGCTGCGGCAGGGGAAATACGAGTCGTGGTCGGTGCAGCTTGCCCTCGAGGGCGGCACGCCATTGGTCCCCATCGACCTGGAGGCGGTGGCGGACCTGCTCGAGGTGGATCTGTCGAAAACGATCTGGCGCGCCGGCAAGTGGCGCGAGCCGTGAGCAGCCTGAGTAAGCGTGGGCACCCGATTCGGGCGCGTCGGTCAAATTTGGTTTGCGACGTCTCTTCCCGCACGGGGACTCAAGTCCCCGCACTGAAGTCGCACCGATTACTCGTCCATCCGATACGCCCGCTCGAGGATGATCGGTTCAGCCGGGACGCCCTGGTGCCCGCCGCTTGTGCCGGTCCGCACCGCCGCGATCGCGTCCACC
>CAZZPX010000371.1:0-4198 GCA_964655955.1 uncultured Phycisphaerales bacterium
GAGCCGTCGCCGTCCAGGGCGGCGTGGCAGGGGGGCGCCGCGAGGGCGGGCTGGGCCATCAGCAGGCCCGCGAGGGCGGCAGCAGTGGTGGTGAGCGTGCGTCGTATGGGCATCATCCTCTGGAGAATCCTCTGTGTGTCAGTTGCGAAGTCGGGAATCGCAGGTATACTATCCGAACAGTGTTCAGAACTATTCTGAACAATGATTCCGGGCCCGTCAAGAGGAAGTTCAGAAAAAATGGCAGAACGGCAGACCCATCCCGGGACGGACGAGTCAACCCGAATTGTGACCACTGCTAGGATGCCCGGCATCATGGCCGACGCGCCGGTCCACAGCAGCAACGGCCCGCTCAGCGCGGAGGAATACCAGGTCGCCGACCGGGCGGCGCGGCGGCTGCATGGCGACCTGCGCACGCTGCTCGCCGAGATGCCCGCCGAGGCGCGGACGGCCAGCGGCCTGTCGCGCTGCCTCGACGTCGATCGCACCACCTGCCAGCGCGTCGTGTCCGTCGCCCGAGAGCCGTATCGCGGCCCGCAGGCGATCGCCAACCTGCCCGGAATCCCCGGCCTGCGACAGGTCGCTGCCGCTGCGCGCGAGCACGCCGACGGCCATCCCAGCGAAGAAGCCCTCGTCTCACTCGATGCGTCGATCGATGGTTATGAGCGCCTCATCCAGCGCCTGGCCGGCAGCCAGACCAAGCTTGTGCGTCGCCTGAGCGCCACGCCCCTGGCGGGGGAGGCGGCGACGCCGGTCAACTCGCTGGAAAGCGGCGACGGCCGGTGGGAGTCGTACGCCCGGCAGCTCTTCGAGTCCGCAGCGGAGCTGACCGGACGCTACTCCGAAACCTGGCTTGCCGTGTACGCCTATCGGGTGCATCCCCACGATCCGGATCGGCTGGTGGTGTCGCGGGTGTACGGGCTGATCGGCCATCGCACGCGAGTCGACGCCGTCCCGCTGGTCATTCACAACTTTTCGAGTCCGAACCGGGACGCCTCCCCGACCGACGCCGTGCAGCGCGGCTTCCAGCACCTCGACGAGCGCGCCATCGAGGCGGGGAGCACGCCCGAGGTGGTAATCCCCGAGTTCACGTCCAATCCTCTGCCGCTGGTTTCCTCGAAGCAGCCCGGAGCGTTCCTGGTACAGTCGATCGATGTGGACGGGGAGACAAACGGCGGGCCGTTCGACCTGATCCTCGGCAGCCGTGCCGTGACGCCGCACCCGCGCACGCAGAGCCCGGCCGTCGAAGAGACCTGGGCGATGATCAATTTCCCGGTGCGGCGTCTGCTCTTTGACGTGTATCTGCACCAGGATCTGGCGACGCGCAGCATCGCCGATCTCGACGTGCATCTCTGGCGGCCGGACTTCGCCTCCTCCGCCGCCGACCGCTGGCAGACGCGATTCGTGCGTCCTCCGAAACTCATCATGCTGGGTCGAGGCATCGAGGACGCCGCCTCACCCGCCTACGACCGCCACGCCGAACTCACTCGCCTCTTCTTCGAGCAGTCGCGCGAGGATCCGCAGGCATACATCGGCCATCGCTGCGAAGTGGCGCATCCGCTCTGGCGCACCGGGTACTGCATGACGTTCGACTTCGGCGCGAGCGGCAACCACTAGCGGGCGCCCACGCCTCTGCGCTTCGGGTCGGGGGACCTACGCGAAGCGGATGTCGAAGGCGTCGAATTCTCGCTCCGCGGGATCCTTGGCGACGCGGCGCTCTTCGATATACCCGGACATGGCGCTCTCGATGTTGTCGAGAAATGCGTCCACTTCCGTCTCGTTCCCCTCCGCCACGAGCAGGACCGAACCGTCCGGCTCGTTGCGCACGTAGCCGGTCACCTGGTAGCGGCCGGCGATGTTGTGGCAGGTGGCGCGGAAGCCGACGCCCTGCACCTTGCCCGTGTATCTGACGGTCGCCCGTATCGCCATCAGCGCATTAGACCACAAGCGGGGCGACTTGGCGAGCGCGCATGCGGCGATGTGCGGTGATCTTGCGACTGCGGGAAGTCGAACTGGCGGCAAGACCTAGCGCACGCCAAGACGCGATTTGGCCGCTTCGATGAGCTGCGCGCAGGCGGCTGCATCGGCGAGCGGACCTACGCTCACCACGGCCTGGCTGCCTGCCTCCACCGCCTTGATGTGCACCTTGGCGCGGCGACCGTTCGCCTCTCCCACCAGCGTGGCGCGGGCCGCGCTCACCTCGCGCAGCGACAGTGAATAGCCGGCGGCGGGAAGCGCCTCGGCGAAGGCGGCAGCGGCCGTCGGCACGTCGAAGGGCAACTCGACGCGCTCCCCGCCCGCGCTGAGCCGCTCCGTCGACACCCCCTGGACCGGCTCGCCGTACACGCGCCACAGGCTGCAGCCGCCCAAGCTCAGGCCGGCGATGAGCAGCAGGGCCTGGATGGTTGCTTTCACGTGTGCACCTCGGCAAGCGGCGTGTGTGGGCAGGCGGCGGGTCCTCCGCGGCGCCGCCCCCGGCAGGCGCATAGCCTACTCGTCGTCCAACGTGATGGTAAAGCGATGTGCCGCACCGTCCCTGGGATACGAGAGGGTCAACTCGCCGCGAAGATCCGACTCGACCAGCCCTCGAACAAGCTGCGTGCCCAGGCCTTCGCGAGCCGGGGCGGCGATTGGCTCGCCGTCGCGCTCACGCCAGTGGAACGCAACCTGCTCGCCCGCTTCGTTCGTCACGCGCTCCCAGGCCAGGTCGACTCGCCCGTGCGGCTGACGCAGCGCGCCGTACTTGGCGGCGTTGATGGCAAACTCGTTGAGAACCAGTCCCAGGGCGGTCGACTCGCGCGGGTTGAGCACGATCTCGGGGCCGTGACAGGTGAGGGCGTCACCGGCGTAGGGTTCCAGCGCCCCGTGGATGACGTCGCGCACCCGACTGCCCTGCCAGTCGCCGTGTGAGAGCACGCCGTGCACGCGTTGCATGGCGGCGACGCGCTCGCTCAGCGCCGCTGCGAACTGCTCGACCGAGTCGGCGTGGCCCTTTCCCGCCTCGACCAGGCCGAGCAACATCGCCAGGTTGTTGCCGACGCGATGCGTGATCTCGCGTCGTAGCAGGCGCTCGTGCTCGTGTTTTCGACGCAATTCGGCTTCCGCCAGCTTTAGGCTGGAGATGTCGGTGATGACGGCGATGCTGCCCTGAAACTCACCCGAGGCGTCGAAGCGGGGGCAGGGGGAGATGAGGGCGTGCGCCCGATCTCCGTTCGGCCGCGTCCAGTTGACCTCATACGGCGCGTTGCCGCCTTGCTGCCGCAGCTTCCAGTTGCGATCGATGATGTGTTGCTGGTCCGCATCGACAACCTCGCTGATGCGCCGGCCCAGCAGTTCCTCGGGCGTTCTTCCGGAGATGTCGCACATGCGCTGGTTGACGAAGACGATGCGCTGGTCGGCGTCAATGATCTCGAGGCCGTCGTTCATGGTGCGCATTACGTCGCGCAACTGCCCCTCGCTCGCGGCGAGGTCGCGGCGCGCCTGTTCGAGAGAGGCGAAGAGCCGACCGATTCCCACGAGGCCCGCCAGCATGAGCAGGGAGATGATCAGCGCCACAGTCTCGACAAGAGCGCTGGGGGCAGGACCCGAGCCGGAGAGAAAGTCGTACAGCGACAGGGCCCGCCGGATCGCCATGAGCAGGATCGCCGCACAGATGAGCAGCCACGCCGGCGCTTGCCGCGTCACCCAGATCAGGCGGATGGCGACGACCACCGCGGCGATCTGGGCGGCAATGGAGAGCGCCAGGAGCAGTCCGGCCATGGGACCTCCTTCTGCGTAAGCAAGCCGATGACGAGCACCCGCATCATACAGCAGATTAAGATAATGTCACCAGGTAGTTTTACTTAGCCCGCGTGCGGTGCCGGCGGAGGCAGGCCGCAGGCTTGGCCGCCCGGGGCTGGTGCGGTTGCGAGCCTCACGCGAACCTGCGACGATGGCGGGGACTGCACTGGAGGCGAACTCGGCCGCGCTTGCGTCCGAGCGGGGAATCTGCTCAAATTCTCCCCTTCACCGAACACGATCAGAAACCTAACGCCAGAGGTACCTATGGCCATACGGATCAAGTCACGCGGCGGCGAGTCGATCGAGCAGATGATGCGGCGCTTCAAGAAGCTTTGCGAGAAGGAAGGACTCATCAAGGACATCAAGAAGCACCAGTACTACGAGAAGCCTTCCGAGCGCGCCCGCCGCGCCGCGCGCAAGA
>CAZZPX010000372.1:0-4193 GCA_964655955.1 uncultured Phycisphaerales bacterium
CCCGAGAAAGCAGGCGACCTTGCCGAAGGGCGTCTCGTGCCAGGCGTGCGCGCGATGCAGCCGCTTCACTCGTCGCGCCCGGGCTCGCGCCTGCTCGCCCTGTATTGTGCTGTCGATGGTTGCCATAGGAAGGCAGAATCATATCGGCCGCGGCGCGGGGCGGCGTCGAATATCCGGCACAGTTTTGCTCGAAACGCGCTGCGCCGCGCGACTCTGCCGATCTGTAGGGTCCGCAATCATCACCCCGGCGCGGACAGGGAGAACACACATGGCGACGGAAATCGAGCGGAAGTTCCTGGTGCGAAACGACTCCTGGCGCGACGCCGCGGATCGGGGCACGCGCTATCGACAGGGATACCTCTGCCGCGATGAGCGCTGCTCGCTGCGCGTGCGCGTCTCCGGCACCAGCGCCAAGCTCGCCATCAAGGCGCGCAGGGACGATTCGGGCGGCGCCATCTCCCGCTTTGAATACGAATACGACATCGACCCCGCTGACGCCGAAGAAATGCTGCGCGAACTGGCGCGCGACTCGGTCGTCGCCAAGACGCGCTACGAGGTCAAGCACTGCGGGCTCATCTGGGAGATCGACGTCTTCGAAGGGAACAACGCCCCCCTCGTGCTTGCCGAGGTGGAACTGGTGAGCCCGAAGCAGAAGGTCGACCTTCCCCAGTGGGCGGGCCGGGAAGTCTCCGACGACGAGCGCTACTTCAACGCCTACCTCTCGCGCCGGCCCTATTCGACCTGGGCCTGAGCAGCGGCGCGGCGGCGCTCAACGCACTGGAGCCGCGGCTTCGGCACAAGCGGGCAACGTCTCATAGATCTCGCGCGGCAAGGCGGGCAGCGCCGCCGCTGCGCCGCTGCGCGCCCAGTCGATCAGGCGCGCAAGCAGGTAGCACCCGGGAGGGCAGGCGTGATCGAGCGCCGAGACGATGAGCGTGCCCTCGCCGACGCGCGTCGCGATGAGCTGGTCGTAGAGTGCGACCTGCGTGCCCGTGCCATGTGTGTACGCCAGGCGCACGATCGGCTCGACATGGTCGATCAGCCCCAGCGCGCGCGAGTCGATTGCCCGCCCGTTGGCGAAGTTGAGATCGAAGCACAGCCCGTCGAGCATCCACTCGCTGTCGCCCTCCCGCAGCGGTCCGGTCTCGAGTATCAGCGGCGTCTGGCCGAAGAGCCAGAGGTACTTCGTCTCGATGCTGCCCGCCGCCTTGGAGGCCAGAAGCAGCACGTTCCCGCCTGCTTCAAGGTAACGCAGCAGCGGCGAGGTGAGACGATGCGCGATGATGAACTGCGCTTCCGCCGGGACGGCTTCATCAGGCGCAAGGGTTGCAGCTTCGGGCGCGACGGCCTGCGGATCGGGCATCTGCCGTTGCCAGCGCTCGCAGGCGATCCCGAAGCCGCAGCTATAACCCGTCTCTTCCTTGTCGAGCCTGCGGTCGTCTTCGTCGTACGGCAGCCCGTCAAGTCGGTAGACGCCGGTCGCCGGCAGCGGCGCCTGCGGCACGGCCCAGAGATCCCACTGGTTCGCAATCGTGTCGGACATCTCGGCGCGTAGCGTCAGCAGCGTGGGTCGATCCGCGGCAGGCAGCGCCAGGCGCAGCGGCGCTCTCGCCACCTCACCCGGCGGGCAGTTCACCGCGGTCGTCTCCCTCAGCACCGCTT
Source organism: uncultured Phycisphaerales bacterium (assembly GCA_964655955.1). Lineage (GTDB taxonomy): Bacteria > Planctomycetota > Phycisphaerae > Phycisphaerales > JAGLTS01 > CAZZPX01. The sequence continues at coordinate 1,663 of CAZZPX010000372.1, forward strand.
CGCCCGTGTCGCCGCGGCTGAGCGTCACGCGGCACGGGCCGTCCAGGTGTTCGCCGCTGAAGTTCGACAGCAGAATCTCGCAGTCAATGCGCTCATTTGCTGCGAAGAAACGACGCTCGCCCGGCGTTCTCAGCAGCAGTGGGGCGGGGCAGAGCCACGGCCGCGTCGCATTCGGATCGAAGCGCCAGCGGCGCAGTGCATCCATGAAACCGCACGTGCATTGATGCACGTCGACCAGGTGATTCATCACCAGCCCGGCGTGATTGGGATAGCGCCGGAACAATTCGTACTGGAATTTGCGCCCGAGCAGGTGATGCCGATCGCCCTGGCGGCGGAAGCGCGGCAGGAAGTCGTCGCCGTAGCGCTGCCCCCACTCGTCCTCGAGGCGCTGCATGTCCGCCAGGCAATCAGGCAGGTAGCAGGCCGCTTCCCCGCCTGACTTCTCCCGCAGCGCCGCCACGTCGGGCCAGGAATGAAACAGCACCGACTCGCCCATGACAAACGGCTTGGCGTGATAGCCGGCGAGCGTCTCCTGCAGATCCTCCAGGAAGTGCGGCCAGCGGTCGTTGTTGTCGTAGGTGTGTTCATCGTGCAGGTCGGTGCGATCATGATCCGCCCAGGCGAAGCTCGCCGTCTGAAGCTGCAGGAGCGTATTCGCGAGTTCGACGCGGGCCGTGCGCCACCAGAAGTCGGCGAGGCCGGCGTGAAACTTCGGGTGCTCGCAGGTGGCGCTGACGATGATGGCGCAGGTGTGCTTGCGATCCCGCCGCAGAAAGCCGCGGTAGTTCCGCTGATACTCCGGCACATCAGCGTCATCCATGCGCGACTGCCATACCGGATGCTCCTGCCAGATGAGCATGCCCATCTCGTCTGCGATCTGGAAGAAATGCTCGGGCGGATACCACATGCACAGGCACACGCAGTTGAACCCCATCGCCTTGAGGCGGGCGAACTCCTCGCGCACCTGCGCCGGCGTCGGCGCGGGGGCGAGATGCTCCGGCTCGTGTCCCCAGTGCAGCACGCCGCTGAGGAAGATCGGCGCTTCGTTCAGCAGGATGTGCCGCTGCGTCGTCCTCACATCGCGAAAGCCGAAGCGCAGCTCGTGCGTCTCGCTCGCGCCCGCCTCGTCGTGCAGTTCGATGCGGGCGGTGTAAAGCTGTGGGTCGTCCGGCTGCCAGGGGAGCGCCCCGGCGACGCCGCAGTGAATCTTGTAGCTGTCAGCGTGCGGCGAAAGCGCCAGATCGCCGGCGTAGACCTGCCGGCCCGCCGGATCGGCGATGGTGATGCGGGCGCGCGCGCCCGGCTGCTGCTGCGCCAGATCGACGTGGACGACCGCCTGCTCCTTCCGCAGCAGGCCTGTCACCGCGACCCCGTCGGGAAGGGCGCACGTCTTGGCGCTGCCCAGGAGTCGCACCGGCTGCCAGATGCCGCCGTGGTGCACGCTGGTGAGGTCGTGGAAGCCCTTGGTGATGTGGTTGGCGACTTCATCGACGCGAACCACGAGATGCAGCGTCGCGCCCGGCCGCGCGAAGCGGGTGATGTCGATGTCGAAGGGGAGATAGTCGCCGCTGTGCGAGCCGGCAAACTCGCCGTTCACCCAGACGCGCGCTTCGGTGGCGACCGCTTCGAAGCGCAGTCGGGTCAGGGCGAAGCGCCACTCGTGAGACAGCTCGACTTCCGTGCGCAGCCAGGTGACATTGTGGAAGTCCTCGCCGAAGACGCGCTGCGAGGCGCAGGGAAGCCGGACCGCGCGCCAGTCGCCCGAACCGGCCGCGGCGGACGCCGGCTCGAACCAGCGCTGCGTCACGCCGGCCTGCTCCGTATCCGCCCGCAAACGCCAGTCCGTCAGGTTCAGTTCACAGTGCTGCACGCGACGCCTCCGTTCTCGCCGCCCCGCCTCGGGTCGACGGGCGATCGTATTACCGCGCCGAATGGGCACTTGCAGCGCCGCTGAGACCGCTTGTGCGAGTATTTCCGCAGATCGTTCGCGGCCGCGAGGCCCGATGGCGATTCAGGGATCCGAAATGCAGGCCCGCTGAAATCGAGATTTTCTGCCCCTGCACCTGCCGTCGCGCCGTAAGGTAGAGGCGGGGAATCTCGGCGCGATTCCGCGCCGTCCCGGCCGGCTGTTTCTTGGTCGGTCGAGCGTACAGCCCAACCAAACGCAGGCTGCTTCCACCGAGCGGTCCATGAGGAGAGACTCCATGCGTGCAAGACTCGGAATCGTGTGTAGCGCGGCCCTGTTCGCGCTCTCGCCCTCCCTCGCGCCGGCCCTGGCCAGCACGGCGCGCCCCTTTGCGGTCAAGCGCGTGACGACCGAAGGCGTCGTCCACCTCTCGTTCGACTCGGCCGCCTTGTCCGTGCTGACCGACGAGCCAGCGCTCGTGCTTGCTGACGTGCCCCTGGCGCCGGGCGTCGAGCTTGATCTCTCCCTGACGCGAGCGCATGCCTTCTCGCCCGACGCGCGCATCGTCGTCATGACGGATGAGGGCGAGGAGCTTCTCGCACGGCCCGACTCCCGCCTCTTCACA
>CAZZPX010000373.1:0-4191 GCA_964655955.1 uncultured Phycisphaerales bacterium
GGCCCGCGATCACTACGAAGAAGGCCATCCCTTCCGCAGCGAAACCTATGCGCTTGGCGATGTACACGTAAACCTGATCAAGACGAAGCTCGGGCGAACCATCACGCTGGTGCACGACACCAACCTGCCGCGGCCGTATAGCCGGGGCATCGTCATGCAGGGGACGCGCGGCATCGCGCGCAAGTACCCCGAGGAGAAGATCCACATCGAAGGTCGCAGCCCCGGGCACGGCTGGGAGGATCTGGCGACGTACCGCGACGAGTTCGAGCACCCGCTGTGGACGGCGGTGCAGGAGAAGGCGGCGGGGGCGGGGCACGGCGGCATGGACTTCATCGAGGATTACCGCCTGATTCAGTGCATGCTGCGCGGCGAGCCGATGGACATGGACGTGTACGACGCGGCGGCGTGGAGCGCCATCTGCGAGACGAGCGAACGTTCCGTGGCGAAGCGCAGCGGCCCGATCGACATTCCCGACTTCACCAGAGGCCGCTGGGCGACGCGCCAGCCTCTGGAGATCGTGGGGGGGTGAGAGGGTCGCGCGGATACGGCACCCCCAGTAGTGGCGGGTCGCGACGTCGCCGCCCGCGGCTCGCAGTTGCGAATAAGGAGCGTTGAACCGTGCAACTCGGCTTCGTCGACATCGCGACTTTCATCGTCTTCATCCTGGTGGTGGTGGCCGTCTCCCTCTACGCCTCGCGCAAGGAGGAGACGAGCGAGGACTACTTCCTCGCCGGGCGAAAGCTGACGTGGTGGCTGATCGGCTTCTCGCTGATCGCGAGCAACATCTCGACGGAGCATTTCGTGGGAATGGCGGGCTCGGCCTTCGGCTCGTTCGGGCTCGCCGTCGCCAGCTATGAGTGGATCGCGGCGATCACGCTGGTCGTGGTGGCGTGGTGGCTGCTTCCCAAGTTCCTCAAGGCGGGCATTTATACGATGCCGCAGTTCCTCGAGTATCGCTATAACGAGTCGACGCGCACCATCATGTCGGTGTACCTGATGGTGTTGACGGTGATCGCGGTGCTGGTGACGGTGCTGTACAGCGGCTCGCGCGGGCTGGATGGCGTCTTTGATTTCAGCGGCATGCTGGAGGCGCGCCTCCAGATGGACGCCAAGCAGGCCGACTTCGTCGCTACCTGGGGCGGGGCGTGGCTCATCGGCATCATCGCCGCCGCCTATACGATCTACGGCGGTCTCAAGGCGGTCGTCTGGTCGGACTTGATCCAGGGCGCCGCCCTCATGCTGGGCGGAGCGATCGTGCTGTACTTCGGCCTCAAGCTCGTCGGCGGCGGCGAACTGGTCGCGGGCGGCGGCGTCAGCGGCGGCGACATCGCCCAGGGATGGAGCAGCTTCAAGGCTGCCAACGCCGACAAGCTTCATACCATGAAGCCCGCGGACGATCCGGAGCTGCCCTGGACCGCAATGCTGCTGGGCATCTGGATCCCTAATTTCTTCTACTGGGGGCTCAACCAGTTCATCACGCAGCGCACGCTCGGTGCCCGCTCGCTTGCCGACGGGCAGCGCGGCATCTTCCTCGCCTGCGTCATGAAGCTCATGATTCCCTTCATCATCGTTGTTCCCGGCATCATCGCTTTTCAGTACTTTGGAGCGCAGATCCTTGAGAACGCCGGCGGCGACCAGGCCAAGGCGGGGGAACTTGCCTACCCCTTCCTCATCAAGAACATCATGCCGCCCATGTTGCGCGGCGTCATGCTCGCAGCGCTCGCCGGGGCGGTGATGTCCACGTTCAACTCGGGCATCAATTCCGCCGCCACCCTCTTCACCATTGACGTCTGGCAGAAGTTCCGCAGACCCGACGCGACGGCGAAGCAGCAGGTCAGGGTGGGGCGCATCACGACGGCGCTCATCGCCCTTGCCGCCTGCCTCATGGCGCCGCTCCCTGGGCTCTTCCAGGGCGTCTTCAATTACATTCAGGAGATCTGGGGCTTCATCTCACCCGCAATCGTGGCTGCCTTCTTCTTCGGCCTGCTGCTGCTACGCGCGCCGCGCGTCACCGGGCAGATCGCCCTCTTCGTCGGGCCGATTGTGTACTCGCTCTTCCGCATTCCCGGCTGGATCATGAAGGGCGCGGGCTATTCAATCGGGCAGGCGGACCAGGTACTGCGCGCCGGGGCCGAGCCTCAGGTCGTCGAGGGTGTGTCGGCGGCTCTCTTTAGATTCTCACAACTGCCATACCTGCACCACATGGCCTTCACCCTCATCATCCTCTTCGTGATCATGCTGGCCATGAGCCTTGTGAGGCCCAGGCGCGAGCCGCTCACGATGCCGGAGTCGAACATCGACCTGCGGCCGGACCCGCTGCGTTACATCTTCGGCGGGCTGATCCTGCTCGCAACCGTCGTTCTTTACATTCTCTTCTGGTAGCGCGAGGCGCATATACACATGCGGCAGAGAGCCCGGAGACGAGGCGACGAAGGCGCGAGTCCCCGCCGCTCTTGGCGCTGACCTGTCGCGCTCTATTCTCCAGAGCCCGCCAGGATCGGCTCGACCTCCGCGACCGACGTCCAGGGATTGCCGTTCACTTCCGAGCCCGCCACAAGCTTCCAGTACCGCGCCCGGATCGGCTCATCGAAACGAAGCCGCTTCCACGACGAGTCGCTGGCGAACTCGCCCGCAGCGACCGGTTCGCCCCATTCCTCGCCGTCCACGCTAAGAAAGAACGTGTATCGGCGGACGCGACCATTCGGGTTGTCCTGCCGCGGCAGGTACTTGAAGCCAACGATCTCATATGTCTCGCCCAGATCCACGCTCAGCTCATGCGGATGCCCGGGCGCACGGCTGGACCATTCGGTATGCCAGTACGAGGACGCATCGCCGTCGATGGCATGTGCGGCATCGCCTTCGCCCGCCTCCTCGCTGTCGACGGCGAGGATGCGCATTGCGGAGCGCGGCGCCAGCGGAGCGAAGTGAGCCTTTGTAGCCGGATTCGACAGGAAGTGCAGGCGGGTCGAGATCGCCTGCACCGTGCCTCCCTCGCTGAAGGCGAAGGGGCCGGTGTACAACGTGCCGGCTGCCGGATGATTCGCGTCGAGTGTATAACGAATGCTCGCGCTGGGATCGGGGCAGGTGAGGTGGACGAAGCCGGCTTCGTCGCGACGGATGCTGACGCGCGGCGACACCTGCAGGCGCTCGCGTCCGAGGCGGCGCATCTGTTGCGGATCGATCGGGCACGGCCGAATGGCAAACACGAACGACACCGGCTCCGGCTTGAGCAGGTACTCTTCCAGAGGCGGCGGGCCGCAACTCGCGCCGCCGAGCCCATTCTGCGCGTAATCAAGGCATAGGTAGACGGCTTCAGGCGCGGGTAGATCGACGGGGTGGCGCGCGGCGGCAAGCTGCTGTGACGTGTAATGCAGCGCCGTGACGGACATGAGTGGATCCGCCGCGATGAGGAGCCCCGCGCCGCTGTCGTCTTGCAGTGCGGCCCAGCGCACATCCTCCCTGGCCCCGCATTCCTGTGTGTCCGGATAGGGCACGAACTGCTCGGCGACGGTTGAGTCGTAGAGTCCGATGTCGGCGCCGGTCTTGCGATCGATATAGTTCTCGTGCGGGCCGCGGCCGTACCAGGCGAACTTGTCGAACTCGAGCGGCAGGCACAGTCGCACGCCGAGGCGCGGCAGGGGACTGGGCGCATGGACAGGCGTAATCTGCATGTCGACGTGGATATCGCCGTGGAGAATCGTCCAGATCGTGCTCTGTTCAAAGCGGCAGCCGTTGCGCCCCGTGAGCGCGACGAGCGTTTCGATCACGGCGCCATCGCGCAGCTCGCGCAGGACGCGAACCGTCTTGACTTCGCGGTCAAGCTCATCAAGACCGGCGCCGAGCCAGGCGCCGCTGCAGTACCTGTCGTTGTTGACCGGGGCGCGGAAGACGTTGAGCACGGGACCGTATCCGCCGTCCGCAGTGGAGATGATGGAGACGCCAGCGTGACTGTAGCTTTCAATCGTGCCCGTCGCCCGGCTGAAGACGACCTCCGTCGCCCAACTCCGCACTCGTATGCCTGTCTCGGTCTCGGTCGTCTCGCCTATCCCGCGCGCCGCCAGTCGCTCGTCCACGACGGGCTCGCTGTATTCAGCATACGGAACGGGCATCTGCACCGCAGCGACCTCGTGACCAGCGTTCGCCCAGAGGGTAGCGCTCTTCGTTCGGAAGGCAGTGCGAAGATGAGTCTCC
>CAZZPX010000374.1:0-4161 GCA_964655955.1 uncultured Phycisphaerales bacterium
AGTTTCACCTGACGTTCGGTCGCACTTACGAATACGAAGCGAGGAAGCCGAAAGGGCACAGTAAATAAGTGATAGGTCCGTAGTATAATGGTATTATAGTGGTCTCCTAAATTCTTTCTACCAGAGAGCATTTAGGAAAACCGAAGACGGGAGTTCGATTCTCTCCGGACCTGCCAAAAACGGAAGGTGAAATGTGCGGGGCACATCCATACCTGGAAAGTATGTGGATCGGTGAAGAGCCGGTTGCAGATCGAGACTGCCTCCTTCCTCCATTCTTTGTGCGTTTTGATAAATACTTTCACCTCAAATTTTGGAGAAGGCAATATGGCAACGTATGGATCAATCGAATATAAAGTAATCACTGGAACAGTAGCAGCAATTGCTACATTCAACGCGTCTGTTGAAACTGAAATCAACGCAGGATTCGCTCCAATCGTCGAAGCAAAGACAGACGGCACAAACATCTGGCAAGTAATGGCAAAAGGTACAGGCGGAACTTTCGTTGCTGAATATCCAATTACAACCGCCACTGTTGGTCTTGCTGGGCTGGGATCGTTCAAGATTGCTGGCGACCAAACACAAAATTTCCATGCTGGATATCGTTTCACGGTCGTAGGTTCTACTGCCAACAATGGCGTTTATACAGTCAAGAATGGTGGATCGTCGTTTGGAGGTGGCTCAACTACAATCCCTGTAAATGAGGCTGTTCCTGATGCTACGGTCGATGGTAGTGTCATTGGATATGCACCATAAGGAGACAGCCATGAAATTACTAATCGAACTTCTAAATGAATTTTGGGGATCTGGCCGCGAACGAGCACCAGAAGCACGGTGGCGTGGCGACATTGAAGCACGCTCAACTCCTGTTACTTCTGCTGACGAGAAAGATTGGTGGGTTGTGACTCCAGCAAACAGAAAATATGGACCATTCCCCTCATATGATCGTGCGATCACCTTTTACAAAAACAGAACAGATATTGACCGCAAATCCCAGTTGAAAGCAGTCCGTAAAGGTGGTAGAATCTAATAGTCTATTATTGGAGAACCACATGAGCGTGTCTGAAACAAACAAATGTCCATATTTTATGGATGAGACTGAAATTATCAATGATATGTTGCTAATTCAACTTTCCGAAGAGGACAAGCACAATCTGAAAAAATTTCGTCAGGAAGATTTGATTACATTGCACCACTCTGTCGGACAAACAATCCGAAACTATTATAGAATGTGGGAAGAGGGCAATCCATATATAGATACTAATAGTCCAACGTCCGATAATCATCCAGATGAAGTTAGTATGAGAGTTCTTGCAAAGACGTGGGCAAGACTAACAGGCAATACGTATGTAAAACAAACGCCAACGATTGTTGACAATGGCAACGGAACGTATTCAATTCCTGGATTTGGAACGATTGTGTTTTGAATAACAATGCCTCGTCCTGTGGATCCAGGCGGCAGGTTTCCTAAACCAGTTAGCAAAGGTTCGATTCCTTTACGAGGCTCCAAACAAAGGACACACCTATGAAAATTACTGATTTGATAACTGAAAAAATCAACACGGCTGTCAAGTTCAACTATATCGAAGATCTGGAAGGCGACGAAAATCGTGGATGGCAGGTCGATAAAATTGAAGCGTATCTCAATGATAAGCTCGTTGGGTATATAAAGGTCAGTTGGATTCCTCGCCAACGATTTGATCAACATTATAAGACGATTGCGCAGTATGTTAGTAAAGTTGCTGGTTCGGTTTTCCTACCATATGAGTATGTGAACGAGCCAAATTATAACAACATTCCAGTTGACGTTCTTCGAAGCAATTTATTTTCTGCTGCATCGACCGTATATGGATACGTTTCTTACGAACAACAGCAGCAATTTAAAAAAATGTCTGACGAGCAGGTAATCGCAAAATATCGTCAGTTAGAAAAAATGCTGCACAAGAAATATGGTAAACGATTCGACGATTTTCGCGAATACTACGTTGACAAACCGATTATTGATTTCATTCGTGTTGATGATCAATACAGAAGACAAGGAATCGGGACAGCACTGTATCGTGCTGCGCATGAATGGCTGAAACAAAAACATTTGAAATTATATGCATCTGGTATTCAAACCGACGAGGCCAAAGCGGCATGGAGTCAGATGGAAAAAGATTACCCCGTTGGACAGGAGCAGGCAACAATGTCGAACAAAACATTCACGCGACGATTCTTACAATAACTGTTGCTGGTCTTGGGACAATTTCTATCTAAAGCAAGTATCATTGCCTCGTCCTGTGGATCCAGGCGGCAGGTTTCCTAAACCAGTTAGCAAAGGTTCGATTCCTTTACGAGGCTCCAACCAAAGAGAACATCTATGAAGATTATTGATGTTATTGAATCGCTAAACTACACTACTAACATCGACTGGAGCGACAATGTAGGTAGCTTTATTGTTGGTGATAAACAATATCAAGTCCTAGTCCGCCCTGCAACAGCTGACGAGCAGGAGACATTCAAACCTTTCTTTGATGTCATACCAACTGTTGGCAACGTTGATTTTGCTATGCTTCTGCCGTCAGGCAAAACAACGCAAGATCTGACCGCGGCGGCAGGTGGCGAAGCGATGAAAGTGTTTTCAGTAGTAGCACAAGCAGTAGCAGAGCAGGTTAGCACACATGGGTATGATATTTTGTTGTGTGTGGCAAAACAAACAGCCAGTCCAACCAACTATCAGAACCGTGTCCGTGCATATGAGACGATCGTTGAACGAGCAGCACGAAAAGCTGGGATGAGGTCATGTTTGCTGTCAAAACGTAATGACACTGCAATTTATGTCGTATATTCATCGCAGTATCACGACAACATCAAAGCTATACAACAGCATCTGGAATCATATTATGGTAATAGTGCGTGAAAGCTGTTGACATTATAGCAACAACCATATATAATTACCTAACGCTGGTGTCGCATAGTGGCAATTGCAACGGTTTTGTAAGCCGTCGGGAAACCTACGTGAGTTCGAGTCTCACCGCCAGCACCAACAACCAAAGGACAAACATGGATTTTGTAAAAGTTGAATACCGAGACACTGTGTATTATATCAAACCAGAACATCTGTTTGGATATATGTCACGAGATTTTTCTCCGAGTTTTTTTGAGTTACAGTCTCTATCGTATGGCGTTGTCAGAAATGGCAAGGTAATCAAAAACCGCCTTGGCGACATGAACATTTCTCCTGAAGAACTTGAGCTCGATCTCGCAACTTCAGCATGAGGGATAACGATGAACAAAAAACAATTGACACTTCTTCTTAAATATATCGAAAATGAAATCAACTGGGTAATGGGACAGCCATCTCACTCTTTGTTCATGCGCACCGCCGACAAACGAGCGAAGCTTCGTGAGCAGTTGTTTGAGACGTTGTCAAAACAAGTCGACACGGACGTTGAGTAAATAAAGATATTACGGAGTAATAATATGATAACCGATAAAGTATTAGAATTAGTCAACACCAACGATTACAAATTGAACGTCAAAGTTGGAAGTGTCGACAAGGTGCTCAATAAGCGCCCAGTTGTTATTGAAACAATCGTGCATGATACCTATAACAACAAGTGGCTAGAACCTCGCAAGACTCAATTGTTCTTGTCGAAGGGCGAAATTTCCACTCTGATCAACTGGCTATCAGAAGAAATTTGAACAACGCTGAGCAACACCACTAATGCAAGCTCTTTTGGTGTTCTATAAGGAATGAATAGATAGAATCGTCCCTTTCTTGCAGAAAACGATTCGATTCGATTCAAAATCGTGGAAAGTCGATGGAGGTGTTGCAAGCACACCACTAATTCAAACCAGCATAAATACCGCAAATAATTTTGACAGGGTTTTTATGTTATCTTTCAAGCACTATCTCGCAATATGTGAGGATGATACTTCACCTGCTGACCCAAAGGTCAAGGAGAAGTTGAAGCACCTCGAGCATATCGAAGAGCTGATTATAGATGACGGAGCGGCCGGTGCAACCCGCTCTCTGACATTCATGTCGCGCCTTCTTGCTGCTGCTTCAGGAAAAACTGATTCAACACTGCTAGCCAATATCAAAATCGACGGTAGCCCAAGCATAGTGGCAGGACCACTTCCGTCATCTGAAGAAAATGCTGGCGAATTCTTCGTTAG
>CAZZPX010000375.1:0-4155 GCA_964655955.1 uncultured Phycisphaerales bacterium
GCGGCGGTGACGCCGGTCTCGGCGACCTGGGCGGCGGTGGTGTCGCTCGTGCCGAAGATCGCCATGGAGATGAGCAGGGCGAGCGGCGCCCCGATCACCACCCCTGCCGTCCCCGCCAACAACATGATCCCCGCCTTGGGGCCGAGCCTGATGATGCCCGGCACATCCAGCGCCAGGATGAGCAGCAGCAGGCTGGCGGGCAGCATGAATGCCTTGATCCAGTCGTAGAGCGGACTCGCCTCCGGCAGAATGCCGAACGTCGTCAGCGTCGTCGGCACGAAGTAGCAAAAGACGAGCTTGGGCACGATGCCGAACACCTTCCTGCCCAGTGTGCGGTCGCCGAACCAGAAGATGGCGGCGAGCACCGCAAGCAGAACCGCGAGAATCCCCATGGGATGCTCGATCGGGAAGAGATCGGGAAAAGCCTTGGCGAAGAAGACAGGGTCGTCGGCGAGGAGAATCATGACCGTTTCATAGCCGATCCCTCGCGCCTCTGGCAACCGCACTCGTCACCCGCACCGGGGCGTTGCCCTGACGCGGCGTCGGCTGGTCGGCTCGACAGCGCGACGGATCGCCGCCGCTGACCGCTTCCCGGTCGCGGTATGCTCCTGCCATGGACACGCTTGAGGCATTCCGCGCCATCGAACTGCGCGTCGGCGTCGTGCTCGAAGCCACAGCCAACGAGCAGGCGCGCGTGCCCGCCTACGTGCTGCGCATTGATTTCGGCGCCGCCGGCGTGAAGACGAGTTCGGCGCAGATCACTGAGCGCTATCAGCCCGCTGATCTCGTGGGCAGGCAGGTGGTCGCGGTCACCAACCTGCCGCCCAGGCGCATCGCGGGCGTCACCTCCGAGGTGCTCATCCTCGGCGCGATGGAGGAGGGCGGCGTCAACCTGCTTCGGCCGGACCTCCCCGCGCCTCCCGGCACGCGCGTGCTCTGAACGCTGCGTTGGCCGCTCAGGCCTTCTGACAAGAAAACCGCCCGGCGCGGACGTGCCGGGCGGGAATGGCTGCACTGGACACTTCGCCCCCGGCTCAATCCTTCAGGTACGCCCGCAGCATCCAGCGATCCTTCTGCAACTCATCGAGGATCGCGTCAAGCAGGTTGGCGGTGCTGCGATCGCTCGCCTCTTCCGCCTGCTCGATGGCCTCGCCGATGCGCTCGCACAGGTGCGTCATGTCATCCTGCAGCTTGGCGACCATGCGCGAGTCGCTCGGTGTGTCGGCGACTTCCTTGAGCGTGGCGTTCTCCAGCATCGCCGCCAGCGTCGGCAGGGGCTTGCTGTCGAGCTGAAGGATGCGCTCGGCGATGTCGTCATTGTGTGTCGCCCAGCGCGTGTACAAGTCCTCGAACTGCTCGTGCAACTGGAAGAAGCGCGGGCCCGTCACGTTCCAGTGGAAGTGACGGAGTCGCTGGTAGAAGACGTAGCCATCGGCCAGCAGGCCATTCATGGCGTTGACAACGGCGTCGGTCGACGCGCGGCTTGTGGTTGCAGTGGTCATGGAAACCTCTCTGTTCGTGGTGTGTTCAGTATCGGAGTAGGAACTCGGAGACGCGTGTACTTTAGGCGCGCAGCGGGCCGGGGCCAAGCTCGCAGGTCCCTGAGACCGGCGCAAAATCCGCTCGATTCGGCGGCGAGAGTCGATCAGCCGCCGCGCTCGTGCGGCCACATCCGCGCCAGCACCATGTGCTTCACTTCGGTCATGTCCTCGATGGCGAAGCGCACGCCTTCGCGGCCGAGCCCCGAGTCCTTCGTGCCGCCGTACGGCATCGAGTCGACGCGCATGGAAGGGACGTCATTGATCACGACGCCGCCCACATCGAGGGCATCGTACGCGGCGAAGGCGCGGGTGATGTCGCGCGTGAAGACGCCCGCCTGCAGGCCGAACTCGCTGTCGTTGACGATCCGCAGCGCCGCCTCGAAGTCCTCGAACGGCTGCAGCGTCGCGACCGGCCCGAAGATCTCCTGGCAATTCACCTTGAGGTGCGCCGGCGCGTTCTCGAGAATCGTGGCGTCGTAGTACGAGCCGGCGCGCGTGCCTCCCACGAGCAGCTTGGCGCCCGCGTCGACCGCTTCCTTGACCCACGCTTCAACGCGTCTGGCATCGTCCTCGCTGATGAGCGGCCCGATGAACGTGTCATCGTCGAGCGGATCGCCGACGACCAGTTTCGCCGTCTTCTCCTCGAGCGCCGCCCGCAGGTCGTCGTAGATGTCGCGATGCGCCAGGATCCGCTGCACGCTGATGCAGCTTTGCCCGGACTGGTAGAACGCGCCGAAGACGAGGCGCTCGGCGGCGAAGTCGATCTCCGCATCCCGGTCGACAATGCATCCCGCGTTGCCGCCCAGTTCCAGCGTCACCTTCTTCTTCCCGGCCTTGGCCTTGAGCGACCAGCCGACCTCCGGCGAGCCGGTGAAGGACAATTTGCGCAATCGTTCGTCAGTGACCAGCAACTCCGCGACATTCGCCTTGCAGGGTAGGATGCTGAACGTTCCCCTGGGCAGCTCCGTTGCCGCCAGGATTTCGCCGAGCAGGATGGTGCTGACGGGCGTGCTGCTCGCGGGCTTGAGCACGAAGGGGCAGCCAATCGCCAGGGCCGGCCCGATCTTGTGAGCCGCGAGATTGACCGGGAAGTTGAAGGGCGTGATGAAGGCGCAGGGGCCGAGCGGCACGCGCTTCCACAGCGCCTGATATCCGGCAGCGCGCTCGGAGATGTCCAGCGGTTGCCATTCGCCGTACTGCCGCGTCGCTTCCTCGGCCGAGAGCGTGAAGGTGTCGATGCTGCGGGTGATCTCGCCGCGCGCGAACGTGAGGGGCTTGCCCGCCTCGATTGCCAGCACCCGCGCGAACTCCTCGTGCCGCTCCTGCATGCGCCTGACGATGTGCTCGAGCACCCCCTTTCGTCGAAACGCCGGCCAGCGCTTGAATTCGTCGAAGGCGTCGGCAGCAGCGCCGATCGCGCGGTCAAGTGCCGCACGATCCGCCCGGGCGACGCGCGTGACGACTTCTCCTGTCGCCTTGTTCGTCACCTCCAGGTCGCTGTTCGCCGTCACAGCCTCGCCGGCGAGGTAATACGGGTATGTCTGTTTCAGCATCGCTGTATTCCTCCAGCGGTTGGTGACGCGGGCGGCGTCCTCGGCTGCGGCGCGTCTCGCCTGCCTCACCTGCATCGTAGTCAAACGCTTCGGCGCAGCGCGCGAGAAAGCGGCCCGCCGTCGCCGCGGGCCGCCTCGTTCGTGGAGGAAGACGAATCGGCTGCGTCAGCGCCGGCGGCGCGGCGGCAGCACGCCGAGCATCAGCGCCAGCGCCGACGCCGGGGCGGGGACGGCCGTGACCGACAGGTCGTCGATCATCCCGCGCGGCGCGGTAAACTCGCCGTTCAGCAGCGCGTACACGTGCAGCGAGTCGAAGACGGCGCCGCTGACCGACATCGTGGCAAAGGTGGGGTTGTCCCGGCCATCATCGTCGTTGGCGATGAAGAAGGAGTCGCTGGCGACGACCGCGCCGTTCATCACCGCGTCGACGACGTACTCGATGCCGCCCCAGGGGCCGTTCTCGTAGTACGCAAGGTCGAGGCTGGCGGCATTGGCCGGCTCATCGAGATCGATCCACACCGAGGCGAGCGGGCCGATCGTCAGGTTGTCGCCGGGAATGTAGGCATTGCCGAACGTCAGCGCATTCACCGGGCTGCCGTAGCCGGGAAAGTCGAAGTAGAAGAGGTCCGCCTGCTCGACGAGGAACTCGCCGCCCAGGTCGACGGGGGTGAAGGGCAAGCCGTCGGGGAAGAAGCCGCTCACCTGGTTGGCGTCGCGATACGTGGCGCCCTCATAGGCAAACGTCGTGCCCAGGGGGCCCTCCGACAGATCCTCGTAGGTGTGCAGAGCATCGCCGAAGGCGGCGGGAGCGATGGCCAGGGCGCCGGCTGCGGCGCGAAGAGTGTGCTTGAACATGGTGTTCTCCGTTTCTCCTGAAGTGGTTGCGTGGCGGGAAGCGGCGGATCGTGCGAGCCGCCGAAAATGGTCAGGTTGTCGACTCCCCGGGCGGCGGCAGCAGATCGTTCTCCACCATCACCGAGGCGGCGATGGGGGCATACTGCATGCGCACGCGGAAAAGGTCGAAGTCCATCACGACCCCGAAATCACGGCTAAGGGCGCCA
>CAZZPX010000376.1:0-2030 GCA_964655955.1 uncultured Phycisphaerales bacterium
GCGCGGCCATTTGGCCGACGTAGACGGCACGGAGGTATCCGCGCCCATGCGGGAGTGTCCCCGCGCGTGCGCGAGCCGAAACGGGAGCCGGTTATGAGCCAGGACCAAGAACGTCTCGTGCCGCTCATCAGCGAGTTCGCCGACGATGCAGAAATGGCCGAGTTGATCGAACTGTTCGTGGCCGAGATGCCCGAACGGATCTGCTCGCTGCGGTCGGCCTTCGAGCAGGCGGCGACCGAGGATCTGCAGCGCCTCGCGCACCAGCTCAAGGGTGCGGCGCCGGGGTACGGCTACCCCGCGATCGGCGTGGCCGCCGCCGACCTGGAGGAGGCAGCCAAGCAGGCGCGGGCCCTGGACGACCTGCGCGCCGAACTCGACGAACTGCTCAACCTGTGCCGCCGCGCCAGCCTGGCGGACTGAGTCCTGCTCGCGACCGTCCTTCGTCGACTGCGACCCCGAGGATGCGGGTGACGTGAAAGAACCCACTCTCGACAACGCGACCATCCTGCTGATCGACGATTCCACGGACATGCATCGCCTGCTCTCCGTGCGCCTGCGCGCCGAGAGCCTCGAGATCCTCGGCGCGGACAACGGCTTCGACGGCATTGGCCTTGCGCGCAGCCGACTGCCGGACCTCATCCTGCTCGACATCGACATGCCGGGAATGGACGGCTTCGAGGTGCTCCAGGCCTTGCGCGACGACGAGATGACGCATCAGATCCCGGTCATCTTCCTCTCCGCGATGTCCACGAGCAATGACAAAGTTCGCGCCTTCGAGATGGGCGCGATGGATTATGTCAGCAAGCCCCCGGACTGGGCGGAGCTGCGCGCCCGCGTCCGCTCCGCCCTGCGCATCAGCCTGCTGATGAAGATGCTGTCACAGAAGGCGCAGCTCGACGGGCTCACCGGGCTGTGGAACCGCACCTACCTCGACACGCGCCTCAGCGAGGAATTCTCGCAGGCGATGCGCTACGGGCACCCGCTCAGCCTCATCCTCGCCGATCTCGATCACTTCAAGTCGATCAACGACACGTTCGGGCATCCGCACGGCGATCGCGTCCTGCAGGCGTTCGCCTCGCTCCTGACACGCACCTGCCGCGAGGGCGATGTGGCCTTCCGCTACGGCGGGGAGGAGTTCGCGGTCATTCTGCCCGAGACGCGCCTGCGCCCGGCCGCCGAAGCCGCGGAGCGCATGCGGACGGCGTTCGAGACGATCACCTGGAAGCAGCATCCGCAGCACCCTGTCACGGCGAGCTTCGGCGTGGCGGGATTGCAGGAGCTGGCGCAGCCGAGCGTCGAGCGGCTGGTGGCGGCTGCGGACAACGCGCTCTATGCCGCCAAGAAGCAGGGACGCAACTGCGTTGTCGTCGCCAAGTCCGACGGCCCGCGCCTGGCGCTCAGCGCGTAAGTGCGGCGAGTGACAGAATCGCGAATGAGGACGAGGCGAGGCTGCAGTCGCCTCGACGACGATCGTCCGACTCCCCGGTTCTCCTCCACCTTCGCTCCCGTCTCTACCCCCACATCCCCATCACTCGCGTCTGCACGTCGACGCGCTTGCGTGTGACGACTGCCGGATCCACGGGGACGGGCGCGCTGCTGACTGACGTGTCGAAGTGCTCGTGAATCGAGCGCGGCAGGAAGCGCGTCAGCGGCGTGAAGACGTGCTGGTCTTCAAAGCGGCGCTGCTGACGCACGAAGAAGCGCAACGGATGAATCACGTGCAGTTCGTTGCGGGCGCGCGTCATGGCGACGTACAGCACGCGGCGTTCCTCTTCGATCGTTTCCGGGGAGCCGCACGACATGTCGGAGGGGATGCAGCCGTCCACCGCGTGCAGGATGTAGACGATGTCCCACTCCTGCCCCTTGGCGCTGTGAATCGTCGAGAGAATCACGTAGTCCTCATCGAGCAGCGGCGTGCGCGCCTCATCACCGGCGGCCTCGGGCGGATCGAGCGTGAGATCCGTCAGGAAGCGCTCGCGCGACGGGTAGTTGCTGCACAGGCGCTCCAGCGCCTGCAAATCGCCCAGCCG
>CAZZPX010000376.1:2040-4131 GCA_964655955.1 uncultured Phycisphaerales bacterium
TGCGGCTGATACCAGTCGAGCAGCAGCGGCACCTGGGCCCGCCAGTCGTCGCGCGGGGCGGCGAGTTCTGCCATGAGATTGCAGAACGCCGGCCAGTCCGCCGCGGCGCCTGCGGGCGGGTCGAAGGCGGTGAGCGCCTGCAGGTCATCCTGATGCCGGGCGAGATGCTCGACGATGCGCCGCCCCAGCGCCGGGCCGATGCCGGGCAGGATCTGCAGCGAGCGAAACGCCGCCACGCGATCGCGCCGATTCTCCGCCCAGCGCAGCAGGCACACGATGTCCTTCACGTGCGCCGCCTCGAGGAACTTCAGCCCGCCGAACTTGACGTAGGGGATGTTGCGCCGGCCCAGCTCGATCTCCAGCGCATCGCTGTGGTGCGCCGCCCGGAAGAGCACCGCCTGCTTCATGAGCGGCGTGCCCGCTTCGCGCGCCTTGAGGATCTGGTCAGCGACGTACTCCGTCTCCGCCGTCTCGTCCTCGACCGTCACCAGGTACGGCTTCTGCTCGCTGATGCGTTCGCTGTAGAGTTCCTTCGCGTGGCGGCGGGGGCTGAGCGCGATCATGGCGTTGGTCGCCTCGAGAATCGCCTGGGTCGAGCGGTAGTTGCGCTCCAGGGCGATCGTCCGTGCCGGCGTGCCGTCTTCATTGGGAAATTGCCGGGGAAACTCGAGGATGTTCTCGATGTCGGCCGCGCGAAAGGAATAGATCGACTGGGCGTCGTCGCCGACCACGCAGAGTCCCCGCCCGCTCGGCCGGATGTTCTTGAGGATCGCCGCCTGCAGCCTGTTGGTGTCCTGGTACTCGTCGACAAGGATGTGGTCGAAGCGCTCGCTGATGTGCTCGACGATGTCATCGTCGCTCGTCAGGTGATACAAGTAGAGCAGCAGATCATCGAAGTCGAGCACGTGCTGCTGCTGTTTCGCCAGGGCGTAGTCGCGGAACAGTTCGCGCAGCGGCTTCTCGTGTTCTTCGCACCAGGGAAAGACCGCGTGCAGCACCGCGCGCAAATCGCCCTGGCAGTTGACCACGCGCGAGTAAATGGAAAGGCACGTGTCCTTCTTGGGAAAGCGCTTGTGCGAGCCCTGCAGGTCGAGCTGCGTGCGCTTGACGTTCATGAGGTCGGCGGCGTCCGAGCGGTCGAGCACCGTGAAGCCGGGGTCCAGGCCGATGTTCCTGGCATAGAGGCGCAGCAGGCGATTGGCGACGGCGTGAAACGTGCCCGCCCAGCAGCGCGCGCGAAGGGAGCGCACCGAACCGTTCCGCCCACCGCCCGCTCTCGCGGCGCTGCGCACGATGTGTTCGGCGCGTTTGATCATCTCCGCCGCGGCGCGGCGACTGAAGGTGAGCAGCGCGATGCGGCCGGGGTCCGCGCCGTGATGGATGAGGTGGGCGACGCGATGCGCCAGCGTGTTGGTCTTGCCCGAGCCGGCCCCGGCGATGACGAGCAGCGGCGGGCCCGGTCGGCCGGCCTTGCCCGGCTCGATGCCGAACGTCGCCGCCTCGTACTGGGCGTCGTTGAGCGTCTGCACGTATTCCGGTCGGCTGCCTGCCATCATTGCGAATCCCTTCGCGGCCCACTCTACCCTGTTCGGCTGGCGTCAGGCAAACAGAAACTGATCAGAGGGGCACATGAAGAATGACGGATGGCGAGAGCGGACGCTCGCCCACTCCTCATTCCTCTATTCTGGTTCTGTCATTCCCCTACCCGTGCGGCTCGGTCTCGATCGCGGGGTATTCGCGGCGGCCCTGCTCCTTCACGATCTTGGCCAGGGCGATCAATGCTGCGATCGCGTCGCGAATCTCGCGCTCGTCCACATCCGAAACGTAGCCGTCGGAGATGGCGGCGATCGCCTCGGCACACTCGCGCACGGCGTTGACGGACGCCTGTTCGATGGGATCCTCGCGGATGAAATAGCCGCCCATCTCCTGTCCGAGAAAGTCGAGCAGTTCGTCGCCTATGGTCGGGTCGCAGGACTGCAGGCAGCGGATGAGCCGTTCGACGGGATTGGGCTGGGCGCCCGAGAGCATGCGATTGATCTGGCGGGTGGAGAGGCCCATCGCTTCGGAGAAGCGCTTGACGCCGACGCTCTC
>CAZZPX010000377.1:0-4126 GCA_964655955.1 uncultured Phycisphaerales bacterium
GAACTTCACCGCCATCCCGGCCATGTCCATGGGGGCACGGCGGGGGGGGAGAAGCGGCTCGATGACCAGGGCTGAACCCACAGGCTCGCCGCCCTGCGTTGGTTGCAGGTAGGTCACGCGCTTCGAGTTCCACAGGCTGGAGAACGCCTCGTCGAGTTGCACTTCGCCCGCCGTGATCTGCGCCTTGCCACGCACACGACCCGTCGGGTCCATCCAGGTCAGGCCATCCGCATCCTCGAGGGACACCGTGACGGGACTGCCGGCGGTGAAATAGAGCTGCTGGGGCGAGGCGGCGACAAGAAGCGCGACGAGCAGACTGCTGAACATGGCGAACACGGCGAGACCCTCCGGGTGAAGACGATGTGAGACGCGCCAGCCTAGCCGCATCGGCGCGAGCGTGCGAGTTGGCCGGCCCGGGGACGGGGACGAGCACACGCGTACTTGGCCGCCGCCGGGTTCACCCCTGGCGCACCACCTTGCAGATGCGGCGCTTACCGACGCGGAGCACGTGCGCCCGCCCCGGTTCGAGGTAGTCGCCGGGGGCGGCGACGGGGTCGGTCAGCTTGGCGTCATCGAGCGACACGGCCCCCTGCTGAATGAGCCGACGCGCTTCTGAGTTCGTGCTCGCGAACCCCACTTCGGCGAGCAGCGCGAAGGTTGCGGTCGTCTTGCCGGTGTCAATTGCGAAGGTCTCGATGTCGCTGGGTAGCTCATGCTCGCGGAAGCGGCGCGTGAACTCCTCGGCCGCCTTCGCCCCGGCGCCTGTGCCGTGATAGGTATCCACGATCGCCGCGCCCAGCTTCGCCTTCTCCTCGCGCGGGTGGCCCTTGGGGTCGAAGGTCGGCGTGCCCGCGAGCGTCGGCCCGAGCAGCGCGAACCACTCGTCCATCAGCTCATCGGGGATGGACATGGTCTTGCCGAACATCTCATCGGGCGGATCGAGCAGGCCAATGGCGTTGCCCAGGCTCTTGCTCATCTTCTCCTGGCCGTCCGTGCCGCGGAGCAGCGGCATGGTGATGACGACCTGCGCTTCCTGCCCGGCCCCCAGTTGCAGATCCCGGCCCACGAGGTTGTTGAAGGTCTGGTCGGTCCCGCCCAGTTCCACATCGGACTCGATGCACACGGAATCCCACCCCTGCATGAGCGGGTAGAGGAACTCGTGGATGTAGACGGCTTCGCTGGCCTGGTGGCGCTTCTGGAAGGTGTCTCGCTCGAGCATGCGGGCGACGGTCATCTGCGAGGTGAGGCGGATGACATCGGCAAAGCTCATGCCCTCGAGCCATTCGGAGTTGCGGCGAACCTCGAACCTGTTGACATCGGGGTCGAGGATCTTGGTGGCCTGCTCGATGTAGGTCTGGGCATTGGCGTCGATCTGGTCAGCGGTGAGCATGGGGCGGGTCTTGCTCTTGCCCGTGGGGTCGCCGATGCGGGCGGTGTAGTCGCCGATGATGAGGACGGCGATGTGGCCGAGGTCCTGGAAGGCCCGCATGACACTGAGGACGACGGAGTGGCCCAGGTGGATGTCGGGGCTGGAGGGGTCCATGCCGAGCTTGATGCGCAAGGGCTTGCGCGACGCTTCGGCCCGGTGCAGCTTGGCGCGCAGCTCCTCGATGGCGTAGACGCCGGTGGCCCGGCCGACGAGACGCTCTTCCTCAGGATGTGGCGAAAAGTCCTTGTCTGACATGGGAAATGCTCCGTAGCGGGCGATTGTACGGCAAGGGCCGCGCCGCTGCGGACATCGTCGCGCCGCTTGACTCTTGCCCTCTTCACCAGAGCGCTACGAGCGCCTTCTCGTCCCGGATCGGCCGCACAGAGGCGGGCGGACCACGCCGCACCCGAGTCGCCCGCGTCGTCCCATCCCGCGCTCACGGCCCCCGCAGGGCGGTTGCACCCGGCCCCGAAGTAGAGCGGGTGAAACGCTCTTCCAAACGTCGACAACGGGCAGGAGAGACACAGTCGCGCTGCCATAACCGGGGAAGTTGCAAATGCGGCGGGTTATGGCGCGCCCGCAAGGGGATCAGGGGCGATCACGAAGAGTGGCTGCTGCCCATCGTGAAGACCCATCATGCCCGTCGCCTCCATGCCAAGAATGGCCGTCGCCAAGGCAGCGCCTTGCTACGACGCGCTCAAGGAGATTCGGGCAACACGCCCTCAAGAGTCGACCCCAATCAAGCCCCCGATCAGCGACTGTCAAGCATTCAGCCCGATCTGCCGCCGACCGATGATGCTGGCCTCCACCAGCGTACTGGACGCTCTTTCCAAATGATCGGATACTCCTGGCCTATCACAATTCCATGCACGCTGTCGCCATCCTTGCGGACCTGATCGGCACTCGCTCGAACTTGCTCCAACGTTATCCGGATCTGGACCCAGTCAGCAACAAACTCGCGGAATGCCCCTGCCGCTTCGAGTGTTTCTGCGTCGGTTACACCGACATCTCTTGCATACCGATACGTCCCATCCCACGCCATCTCAGACCAAACGTCTCCAACCCTGTAGCCAATGAGCTGACACGTCGAATCCGACGGAACATAGCTCTCTCTCATCCTGCTCTTTGTGATGTCGAAGTCCAGTAGGCTCTGGTCCAGTTCTTTCACCTCGTTCAAGCCAATTTTCCCAGATCTCCAGCACCGAATGTTGCCCGACTCCTCTAACGTCGTGGCAAGAACGGTTCCATCACGCCAGACAACCAACTCCGGCACGGTGGCGAGGCGGTTAGGGCGACCAGTGAAGTCTTCCTTCAAGAGCAACACAAAGGGACGTTCACCTGGGGCACCAGGGATAATCTTCATCACGGGATCAATCTCGCCCAAGATCTGGATCGGCACATGCTGCCTCAGAGACGACAGAAGCGGCGCTGCAATAGCCAAGCAGAGCGATAACAACATGGCGCAGCTCAAGCTGTAAGAACGAGTCCACATAAGCCACCTCAATTCGTTACGGAGCCGCAAATAGGCGATCGCCGTAGTTCAACGTATAATTCACCCATGACTACCAGCAAAGTATCGAAACAAGAGTCGACGTTGTCTGCGGAAGGTCAACGAAGAATAGTCGGCCTGTGCTGCATTGTGTCGCCACTACCATAGCCTCCAGATCCGCAGAAGTATCTTATAAGTTTCCTTACCTGCGCAATTCGCTTGTCGACGTAATGCCGGCACGATTTCTGCGCGGGTCTGCTGGAGAGTTTTGCGCACAATGGCCTTTGCTGTTGAAGGCACTCTAGCTCTACCTGATATGCACTGCACTCTTCGGCCTTTCGGCTCTTCCCGGGCAAGAGGGGTGGGCGACACGGATTCAATCCCTGGCAAGCTGGATCAGTGCATGAATGATCATCGAAGTGATCCTGCTCATGCGTTCGCACGCAGTGTTCAAAGATTGTTATAGCACAATTGTATCCCCCATTGTCGAAACCTGGATCACGAGGCATATCTCCCGGGTTAACAAATTCGCAAGCACACATGGTGCTTCCGCAGCAGATTACCCCGCCCCAACTCGATCCGTTTAGACCAGCGGCCTCCGCAGCAATACAGCACTGAATGCAGTCCACGGGAGCCTGTTGTGTCTGCTGCCGTTGGTCGTGAATGATCTGCATTTGCCCCAGTGGGTCGCCTGCGAGAAGCGGCCGTCGGACAACGTACTGATACAGACTCATCCCATCGACGTACCCCAGCGGGTCGCGTCTGAGCCATCGTCCCAGTTCGGTGTGCAGGACGCGGTTGCGAGCGTGGACCAGCGTGGGGGTCGCTTCATCGTGGCGATGCCCGGTGTAGCCGAAGTGCTGGTACTCGTCGTCGCCGGAGAGGACGCCGCGGCCCAGTGTAGCTGTGGTGAAGGCGCCGCTGTCGGCAGCGTCGACATCGCCGTCGAGGTCGAGATCGCCCGTGACGTCATAGCCGCTACTAATCCAGCCGATGATCGTGCCCAGGTCGGTCTGGTCGGCGCCGCCATCGCCTTCGGTGTCGCCGGCGGGCGGGGCGAAGGGCACGCCGTAGGGTGAGTACTGCACCCACTCAAGCATCTTGCCGTCGCTGGTGACGCGGGCGGCGACGTCACCTCTGTAATTGTGGCAGTAGTACTCCCGGGTTTCGAGGGTGCCGTCGGGTGAGCCGAAGCCGCCGTTCTTGTC
>CAZZPX010000378.1:0-1794 GCA_964655955.1 uncultured Phycisphaerales bacterium
CGGCCTCGCGCATCTCGGTCAGCGCGGTGCGCGTCAGTTCGGCGGTCACGTTCGGGTTGCCGTCGCGATCCCCGCCGATCCACGATCGGAACCTGAGGACAATCGGGAGATCAACTGAGGCGCCGAAGTGCGTCCGGATCGATCGCTCGAGATCTCGGTACAGCGACGGGATCGCGTCCCAGATCGTGCCGGCGAGGTAATCAATGCCGTTGCGTACCTCGTCGATCACCTCGAGGCGCCGTGAGCGCACCTCGTCCGTGGCCAGCAGGAGCGACAGCGTCTGACGTACGGCACTCTCTGCATCAACGCGCTCGGCCGGCGTTGCCGTGGGAGAATTGTGCACGCCGAGGAGATCGCCGATGCGGCGCTGCTTCTGCACCACGCTGCGTCGACGCGACTCCGTCGGATGGGCGGTGAGCGTGGGCTGAATATCGAGTCTCGCAAGCGCCTCGGCCAGAGATTGCGGGGAATCGCCCCGCTTCGCCAGCACGGCGATCGCTTCCGCGATCGACTCCGGACGCGGTGCATCGGCGGAGGCTGCGCGCTCACGCTCCCGATTCACCCGGGCGATGTGCACCTGCTCGGCCTTGTTCCGCAGGTGAAAGCGAATGGTCAGAACCTTCAGAATCGCGCGGATGCGCTCCAACGGCACCTCGGCGAGGGCCGCATCCAGCCGGCCTGTGCTGAGCATGCCGTCGACGATGGCTCGCATCTGCCGCATGTCGTGCTGCGAAACGCTCGTCTCGACCTCGTCAAGGCGTTCGCGCAGCCACGAGATGTCACGATCGAGGGGGGAGGGCATGCGGCAATGGTATCGCAGAACCGGGATGCACTCTCACAGACACATGAATCTGGTATGGCGGCCGGCTGCCGGCGTCAGTGCGGGGAGAACGGCCCGTCGCCGCCGGGCATCTCAGTGCGGCACCCTGAGGTTGAGCGCATCCATTGTTCCGCCAGCCGTATGCAGATCTGGCGCCAGAGCGACAAGCTCGAGCAGCTCATAGCGTCACAAACACAACACTCGCGCAGCGGGGGAAGCCGCTGCGCGAGTGTGGAAGGATTAGCTCATGCCAATTCGACGGTCAAGTAGGCGTTCTCATCGATGCATCCGCCGGGCGCGGGTAGATCTCGCAGGCAATCCTGAGATGAATGGCAATTTGACCTTCGCCTCGGCGGCGCAGACCGGTCGCTGTGCTTCACCGCCGCCTTCGTGCGAGCAGGCCGCTGAGGCCGAGCAATGCAGCGCTGCCCGGCGCGGGCACGGTGAATTCGAAGGGGAATTGCTGACTGCCGCTATTGGCGTAGGTGACGAAACCCTGGATCTGGAGGGTTGCCTGACCGGGGTTCGGAAAGGGATACTTGTACGTGAAGCGGGCGATGGTGAAGTTGCCGCCGCCCGTGTTCTGCGTATCGTACCACGATGCCGCCACCGTGCTAACCGTCCAGATCGGCCCGGCGGAGAAGACGGGGTAGTTGCCGTCGAAGAACGGCGTCGGCGGGTTGGTGAAGAAGGTGTCAAATGCAAGCGCCGGGAAGGGAACGATCAGCCCTGGGTTGGGTTCGTAGTCGTTGCCCGCGTAGTGCTGGAAATAGCCGCCGTTCGTCACTGCATAGGCTGAAGCGGACGTCCAGTCGTCACCCGGATCGACGTGCACGACCAGATCAGTCGTCTGCCAGCCCTCAGTGTCGAAGTTCGGGTAAACTGGACCCAGGCCGAAAGTGGTGTTATCCACTTGCACCAGACTGACCATGTTGGCGCTCGCGACACAAGAGGCGCCAAGCAGGGCCACGAGG
>CAZZPX010000378.1:1804-4118 GCA_964655955.1 uncultured Phycisphaerales bacterium
TAGCTCGCATTCATGTGTTTCCTCTCTACGTTGTCAGTTTCGGCCCGCGGTGCTGTGCTGCCGTTCTTGAGACCAAGTTCGGGCAGACGCAGACGCTGTTTCGCACACAGGCGCGTCAGGGTGAACGGCCATGAGGGCCGGCAGATCTTGTTGCTTGATCTGTATTGCATTCGCATGTCTCCTGGCTGGGGCCGCAACAATGCGCGGCGGATAAGTTGGTGGCATTCGCAGTTTGCCGCTCAAGCTTGAGCGCCCTAGTGAGTCTGAGTGAACGAGAGCGTTTGCACCGTTGCACTTCCTGACCGGCGCCGCCGACGAAGCGCGCAGCCGCCCCCCAGCGTGAGAAGCACTGCGGATGACGGCGCTGGCACGCCGGCGACGCGGAAGATCAGGAACTCATTGTGGTTGTAGCCATGGAGGGGGCGCGGCCAGAGGTTCATGTTGGGCGGATCGCCGCCACCGCTGTCATGCCAGATCCACTGGGCCGCAAGCGGCATGTTCGGATAGTAGTGCCCCCACTCATGACCGTAGGGCGCGATGGGCGTGCTCGGATCGTTGTCGTAGCCGGGCGCGCCGACGGGAGCCACCCAGAGACTATTCGCCTCGGCGAACGCGATTGCGGCGTCGACCTCTGACTGAGTCGGCTGGAGCAGACTGGGCCAGGGGAAGGGCCAGTACGGATTCGTCTGTGGATGGGTGCCAGCGGCGAAGACTTGCCAGTCGGGATCGCCCGTGACGACGGTGCGCCCAGTGGTGGTATTCCCGAAGACGCCGATGAACCCCTGGGCGCCTGCCGCGTCCGACGCGGTCGCAACGTACATGTAGTCAGTCGGCGCCTGACCGAGAGCCTGCAAGTGGTACTCCACGGTCCAATCGGTGCCGCCTCCCACAACGCCTCCCATCGTGGATGTGTTTGTTCCGAAGTAGACGTCGAACTGATTGTCGACAGTGACGTGGATATCCCAGACGTCAGCGAGAGCCGGCATGCCGACCGTCTGTAGGAGTGCGACTAGAGGAGTAAGGTGCTTGATCTTCCTTTGCATTTGTTGTCTCCTTGCTATCAGTATGAGTGGTGCGAGTGACGTTCACCGTGCGACCGCATGGCGGCGCCACACAATTGATTCCGCGATTCTCAGCGTCATACCCAAGACTCTGACAGGTGAGCATTGGCAAGGACGCATTGGCCTCTCGAAGTGCAATCTCGACACCCGCGCAGCGGGGGAAGTCGCTGCGCGAGTGTGGAAGGGTTCGGGTGCAGCCTGAGTTCGATGCGGACGGGCACGCCCGCCGGGTCGCATCAACTCGTGCGCAGGTGCGCTCGCCGACGGACTGCCAGTGCGCCGCCCAAGCTGAACAGAGCGACTGACCCAGGCGCGGGTACGGTGGCGACCCAGCCATCGATCGCGCCAGTGGGGTTGATGCCCCAGCCGGCGATGACGCTGCCATCGTCGGAGAGGCCGGTGACGGCGCTGAGATGCCAGCCGTCCAGGCCGGTGAGGCCGAGGCTCGTGAGATAACTCAAGGCGTCATGCTCGATGTATGAACTTCCGTCCCAGGTCCAGAGCGTCGCCGTCTCAGCCCCCGGTGTGATCGCGACCCAACCGCCGATGAGCGAGCCGTCGTAGCTGAGCGCGAGCGCCTCGGAGCTGTCATCCGTGCCGTCGCCGTCGCTGTCGCCGTCGTGCAGCGGCGCGAAGGTGGCGGTCGGCAGGTCGTACGCAGCCGCCACCTTCACGCCGGGCCTGTTGATCGCAACTGATCCGATGCGCCCGTCCCCGGAGATCCCGGTGAAGGCGCTGTTCAGCCCATCATTCGGGTTGTTGTCGATGAGGATGACATCGCTGCCGTCGTACCAGATCGCCCCGGATGACGCTGCCGGTTCGTCGGCCGGCGCGCCCGGCACGCCGACCGCAGCGTAGCCGACGATCACGCTCCCATCATGCGAAACGCCCGTCGCCTCCGACATGTCGTACTGGCCGAAGAGGGGAAGCTGGCTGGCCGGTCCGCGATTGAGCCAAGTCACGGCCCGCGGCCGCACAACGCCGTCCCCGTACATATCCCACCAGATGATGCCGCCGACAACGCCCGCATCGGTGCTGAGCGTATTGGCGACGCTCTCGTATCCCCAGGGATTCGTCAGCTCTTCATAGTGATCGACGACGCCATCGGTAGTCTCCCAGAGCGCCGCCTGGCTGACCGGCTTCTTGATAAGACCCACGCCGATACCGCCAATGGGATCGCCCGGCCCGGGCACGGTCCAGCGGATGATGTCGCGGATCTCGCTGATGTCAACACCGTCGGGCTGTGCGTATTC
>CAZZPX010000379.1:0-4114 GCA_964655955.1 uncultured Phycisphaerales bacterium
CACAACCCGCCACTCAGCCTCCTGCTTCGGTCCAAGAGAAGCGAGCGGGGCGAACGTGACGGTCCTGCCGTCGAGCTGGCCGCGCGTTGCGCCGGACGAGGAGACATACGTCTGCTCAGCAGGCAGGGTGCAGACGATCTGGATGTTAGTGTCAGCGGCGCTGCCCTGGTTGGTGACGGTGATGACATAGGTCTCGGTGCTGCCCACCTCGATGGGGTCTTCAAGGTCGACGACCTCGAGCAGGATGGCAGGAATGCCGATTACGCGGGTAATGCAGTTGTCGGACACCTCAGCCGCGCAGTAGGCCGCCACCGAGGCCGAACTCCGCAGCGAAGCTACCTCGGCGGATCGTACCCGGAAGCTGACCTGGCTCTCGCCGCCGACGGCAAGCGTACCCAGTTGCCAGGTGACGGTGCCGTTCTCGAAGGTGCCGCGCGATGAAGCGCTCACGAACTCGGACCCGGCCGGAACTCTGGCGACGACGACCGTATCGACCGACTCGGCATCGCCGACGTTCTTGATGGTGTATTCGAAGTCCGCCGCCCGACCGATGTAGCGTGTCTCGGGGCAACTCGCCGTGATCTGCAGGACAGGCTGCACCACAGCTGTCGTGGTCTCTCTGGAGTCGGCGGAGAGTCCGCCCCCGGCGCTTGCACTGGCTGCACTTGCGAAGCTGCCTGTCCTTGAAGCCTCGATCTCGATCGAGAACTCAGCCGATTCGCCCGGACCAAGATCGCCGATCAAGCGGCTCACAGTCTGCTTTCCATCGCTCGTCCTCAGGCCTGCCGGCAACTGATCGGTCACCTGCACGTTGCGAGCCACGCCCGTGCCCGGGTTGCGCACAACGTACTTGAACTCCATGCCATCGCAGAGGATGACGCGCGTGGGCGCGGTCTTCACCAGCGCGAGCGCTGGCTCGACGACTTCCGTGCCGGCACAAAGCTGGTTGTTGTAGGTGATGCCGATGCAATTGGTGGTGACGCCCAGTTCGGCGGCGGACGCCTGCACCTTGATGACGCGCGTTTCGCGCGGTCCAAGGTCGCCCAGCGTCCAAGTCGTACGTCCATCCGCCACCGAAGCCTTCGGGTTGGCGGACTTGATATCAAGGTTGAGCATGCTCTCCAGACTCAGGATGACGTTCTGCAGAGTGCCATTCGTGGTGTTGGTGACGTGGTACTCGTACTCGAACATCTGATTTCGGTTTACCACATCTGGCATGACCAAATGCAGCAAGATCGGGCTCGAGGCCGGATCGCCGCTGGGGAAGGCCATCGCGGAGGCGGAGTACCCCTCGGCGAGCTTCGGCTCGTAGGTGTGGCGAGCTCCGCCTGGCTGTGACGTCGAGCGCGCTGCAGCGGCTTTGGCCTCAGCTTGCGCGGCGGCGGCGGCCTGCTGTGCTTCGCGAACCGCCCGCTCGAGGTCGCGGATCTTCGCGTCTTGGGCCGCCTGGCTTGTCTGGCTCGGCGACGATTGCGATTCCGTCGATGTTGGCTTGCAGGCCACCAGCCCCAGGGCTACTCCAGCACTCGCGCATACAGCAAGCAGCCGCTGCACGAATCTCACATGCTTCATCGCCGATCTCCTTCTGTGACAGCCGCCTGTCTGCCATGCGCGACTGTGTGACGCGGCAGTCTAACACGTACCCGCGGACACGGACTGCAACGCGCAGTCAAAGGGTGATTCTGTTCTTCACGTCTGCGTGCCGGGTCGCTTCCAAGGCAGTGCCGATTCTAGAGACACCTAATAGGACCCGCAAGATCTCTTCAATCTTGGCCGCTTCGGGTGCGGAGAGCGACCGGCGGGCATGGGGCGGAGCGGCGGCGTCGAGGGTGGACACAGTGCGGCGTACACTGTCGCGCAGGAGAAACGGCGGCGGGCTTGGCAGCCCACCGCCGTCGGTGTGAATGTGTCTCGGTTGAATCGGGCCCGCTGGTCAGGGGCCGCTGGTGACGACCTGGCCGCCGCCGGTGACAGCCGTGACCTCGCGCTGGGCGATGCTGAGCACGGTCGCCTGTTCGAGGCCGACGCCGAGCGACACGTAGCGCGGGGCGGCCCGGGCGGACTGATAGGTCGAGCTGGGCCACCAGGGGTAACCGTCGATCTGGCGATGCATGTAGTCTGGTGCGTTGATGATGAGGTTGCCGCGCCAGGGGACGATCGTCCCGCCGTCGCCGCCGTTGTCGATCCACTGGTCGGGCTCGATGGACTGGAGGATGAGGTCGACAAGCTCGTCGAGCAGTTCGTCCTCGGACAACTGGTCAGGATCCTCGCCCGCGCCGCCCGCCCCGCCGAAGATGTTGCCGCCACCGCCTCCGCCGCCCCGGCCGCGGCTCTGCTGCAGCGCAGTCTGCAGGTTCAGGTCGGGCGCATCATCGTGGCGGGGGATGTCGATGAGCAGGTCCTGCACGGGATAGACGACGGAACGCTTGCGGTTGTTCAGTATTGACTTGGGCCCGATTTCGAGCGCTCCGTAGTCGGTGAACTGCCAGCCGTTCTCGTCGTAGTCCATCTCCGCTTTGTCAAGCACGAGCTGGATGATGGTCAGGGCGGGGCGGTTGGTGACGGTCAGGGTGATCGGCTGCTCGGGATCCAGGCCGACGCCCGCATCCGTCGCATAGTGCGCCAGGATGTCGATGCCCTGCACCTGCTGGATGAACTGGAGCACATCGCGCAGCGGCTGATCGGTCACATCCAGCGTCAAGGGCTGCGACAGCCGCGACATGGTGACCGCGCGCGGGTCGGGCGTGCGGGCGGTTGCGGTCTGGCGATTCTGCTGGACCTGCTGGATGCGGTCGGAGAGGGACTGGCCGTTCGCCGTCGTGGACAGCAGCGAGGCAACGGCTCCCACGAGGACCAGCGCTGTGAAGGATCTCGGCATTGCACGCTCCTTGTCACGCCCCGGAGAGGAGTTCGGCTCAGCGGCTTGCGGTCGTGAGCAGGCGGGTGGCGCCCGCAAGGATTCTACGCAGCCGGCGGGCCACTGTGTCTACTAAGAGAGATAGTACGAACTCGTCCGCACGCCAAGTGAATTCCGTCGACTTGGCGGGATATTGATGAATCTGAATGGATGCTGCTCCAGCCAGCGGTCCGCCACGCTTTGCGGGCTCACTCCCCGTGCGCCTGCCGTGGTTTGATCAGCGCCTGGCCGCAGTGAGGACACTGCCCTTCCACGCGCTCGGCTGTGCCGCAGCCGGCGCAATAGTCCGTTCCGCAGCGCGGGCAGATTTCGGGCGCAGCGTCGTGCGGGCGTTCTTCGCCGTCTCGCTTCCCTTGCGGGTGAGGTGTGGAGCTGTCCATGCGGCTGCTCC
This sequence comes from uncultured Phycisphaerales bacterium, assembly GCA_964655955.1. Classification (GTDB taxonomy): domain Bacteria; phylum Planctomycetota; class Phycisphaerae; order Phycisphaerales; family JAGLTS01; genus CAZZPX01. Next base: position 3,309 of record CAZZPX010000379.1, read on the forward strand.
TCCTGGGGATGATCCGCTCCAGTTTACCCACCCGGCGCGGGCATGCGCTGCTTGAGTTCGGCCAGCGATTCGAGAAGTTCGACAAGCGTCAGCAGTCCCAGCGACGACGCATCCACAGGCATGCGATTGTCCCAGAGCGCCTCGCGCACGCCGCCGCGGGCCCGCAGGGGGTTGCGCGCCATGTACAGTTCATCCTCGCGCATGGTCAACTGCAGCAGGAAGCGCGTCGCCTGCAGGACGTGGAAGATCTCCGTCGAAAGCTCCCCTGGCTCGGTCAGCAGCGGGTCGCCGAGGAGCGCAGCCAGCAGCGCCAGGGGGCGGAGCGTCGCGGAGGTGGGCAGCGGTCTGCTGTTGAGATCGAAGACGATGCCGCCGACCAGGTCGCGATTGCGTTCGTCGACTGAGGCGCTGTCAAGCTGATGCTGCCAGACGTGTGCGCGCAGCGCGCGCAGCGCCGCGGCGTGCGCAACCGCACCAGCCGCTCGCTCGGCCCGTTCAAGTTCGGCCCAGCCGAGAAACGGCATGGCGCTCACGAGGGTCTCCTGCGGAATTCCCGACCAGGTTTGGTCTAGGAAAGCGCTGACACCTTCGCTGGGGAAGCGCGCCGGCGCGTGCTCTTCCAGCCGCACCAGCGCCAGCGCGAGCAGCCCCCGGCTGGCGAGCGGGCCCTGTTGCACGGCCTCAAGCGCCGGCTGGCTGCGCAGCACCGCCGCAATCAGGTCCATGGCGCTGCCGAGCAGAAGATTCGAGGCGGGTGTGGCGGCATCGTCATCGAGCGCCGTGCAGGCGATGACCACCGCCGCCGC
>CAZZPX010000380.1:0-4113 GCA_964655955.1 uncultured Phycisphaerales bacterium
GATGGCGGTAGAGCCATTGATTCAGCGCCCGTCCCAGATGCAGCAGCGCCTGCGTGAAGTCGGGCTGATGTGCGATCGCCTGGCGAAAGCAGGCGATGGCGCGGTCGATCTCGCTGGCGATGATGGCGATGCCGCACAGAAAGTGCTCCTCCGGCGTGTGCGGACCGCCGGACTCCTCGGCGCGACGCACCCACTCGCGACAGCGCTCCACGTGCCCCTGCAGCCGGTGTGACCAGGCGAGCAGGTACATGGCGATGCGATGATTCGGCTCACGCTCGAGCACCCGTTCCAGCTTGCGCGCCGCCTGGTCCGGGGCCTGCCCCAGTCGTGTGATCGCCTGCGCCACGTGAAAATCGGTAGAGCGGCAGCCCAGCCGCTGCGCCCGCGCCAGTTTCGGCCGGACTGCCTCGAGGTCGAGGTAACTCTCGTGCAGCAGGTGGTGCAGCGACTCACCGACGAGCCGCTTCATGGTTCGCCGCCGCGCCAGGTTGAGCTGCGCGCCCGCGACCGCCAGCAGGGTCAGACCGAGCAGCAGGACCAGCAGATGATCCGTGAGCAGCAGCACGATGGTGAGCAGCAACGCCACCGCCGCGATGGCTGCCGAGGCGGGATGGGCCCGCGCCAGGCGCACAGCCTTCTCCACGGGGGACGCGGAGCGCGCCTTAACCGGCGTGCCCGCCGCCACCGCTTCGAGGTCATGTGCAAGCGCGGCGGCAGTCTGATAGCGCTTCGCCGGGTCCTTGCGCAGCGCCTGCAGGATCACTGCCTCGAGATCGCGGCTGATTGTCGGGTTCAGCCGCCGCGGGGGAGGCGGTTCCATCTCCGCGACCTGCCGCAGTACCTCCGCGACGCCCGCGCCTCGAAACGGCGCCGCGCCGGTAAGCGTCTCGTAGAGCGTCACACCGAGCGCATAGACGTCGCTGCGCTGATCCCCCGCGCTGCCGCCGCCGCTCGTGCGACTCAGGCTGGGCCGCGTGCCGCTCGCCTCGTCGGCTCTGCCGGAAGCGGCGCCCACCTGCTCGGGCGCGAGGTAGGCGGGCGTGCCGAGCAGTTGCCCGGTCAGCGTCAGTCCCGGCACATCCACGATCCTCGCGATGCCGAAGTCGAGGATGTGCAGCTTGCCCTCACGATCGAGAATGAGATTGGCGGGCTTGATGTCGCGGTGAAACACCTGCTTGCTGTGCGCATGGTGCAGCGCGTGGGCGACTTCCGCAAACCGCGACGCCCAGAAGCGGGCCGCCTCGCCCTCAGCTTTCAATCCCGGTGGCAGGCCCGCACGTGCGATCAGCCGATCCAACGACTCGCCTTCGACGAGTTCCATCGCATAGTACAGCAGCGACCCCGCTTCACCCTGCGCGTAGATGGGCACGATGGCGGGATGGCTGAGCTTCGCCACGGCTCGGCATTCGTTACGAAAGCGCAGCAGCCGATCCGGCGCGTCGAGAGCGTCCGCCTGCAGAAGCTTCAGCGCGACGAGCCGGTTGAGGGAGATCTGCTTGGCGCGGTAGACGACGCCCATGCCGCCCCGGCCCAGTTCGCTGAGCAGTTCGAAGTCGCCGAGACGATCGCCGAGCTTGGGGGCGGCGGCGGCGGGGCCGGCCGCCATGCCGGTCGTCGGGGCGTCGCCGGCCTCAGCCCGTTCGCGCGGGCCGGCTGCCTCGGGCGCCGCGGATGCGCCGGTCTTGCCCAGGACGCTGCGCAGTTCCGCGGCGAGCGACTCCAGTTCACCTTCATCATCCGGCTCGTGCGGCGCAGCATCGGGGCTGCGCACGGCTCGCGCGTCGTCTCGGCCTGTGGCGGCATTCGCTTCGGGCTCTTGAGGAGGCACTGGCATGAGCAGCGTCGGAGGAGAGGGCGCCGGTCAGATGTCCTCGTCGTCCCGCTCCAGTTCTTCCTTCAGCTTGGTGAGAATTCGCCGCTTGATCTGGTAGAGGTTGTCGCGACTGATCTCGAAGGCGGCGCACGTGGCCTCGACCGGCTGCTCGTCCAGCACGTGCATGCTGAAGGCGTCGATCGTCTTGGGGTCGACGTCCTTGGCGATGCGCTCCATGGCGCGGCGGATGCGATGCTGACGCCACTCCTGCTCCCACGCTTCGTCGTTGGCGTCCTCGTCGACGAGAATGTAGTCCCTTTCAGCCGTGTCGATCGCCGTTGGCGCCCGACGCTCCTTCGCCGCCCGCCGATTCAAGGCGTTCGCCACCGCCCGCCGCAGGTAGCCGCGAAACCGCCCCTTGCCGGCGTCGTACTCGAAGTTGCCGATCGACTTGAAGATGGAGATCTCGACTTCCTGGACGACCTCCTCAGCGACATCGTGCTTGGCCCCCTTGGCGCGGGCGTAGCCGTACAGCAGCCGATGATAACGCCGATCAAACTCTGCCCAACTCACCTGGTCGGTGCCGTCGCGCAGACGAAGCAGCAGGCTGACGCGTGTCACATCCTCCATCGCCCTTCATCCTACAGGCTGACGAGGGGTATCGCCCGGGAAATCGCGGCCGGGTGTGCCGGACGCTCCTGTCAGCGCGCCGCCAGTAGCGGCAGGATCAGCAGCACCATCACGTCATAGAGCGCGTGCACCGCCACCACGATGCCGAACCCGCGCCAGAGAAACACGCACCCCAGGTAGACGCCCGACGCCAGGTAGAGCAGGATCGCCGACCAGAGAATCCTGCCGTCAACGATCGGCTGGTGGTAGAGCGTGAAGAGCAGCGCCGCCAGCGCCACGGCGATGACGTTGGCGAGTCGCGGCTTGACGGCGAACAGATCGACCAGCAGCACCAGCACCACGCCGATCAGCACCATGCGAAAGAGCAACTCCTCGTACAGCCCCGCGCCCACGCTGATCAGCAGCTTCTGGACCGCGGTCATCTCGGCCAGCGACGCGCCCGGCTGCACCAGCCCTGTCTCCAGCGACCCCAGGCGGGCGATCAGTTGGCTGAACACCAACAGCGGCAGCATCAGCAGGATCGACTCGAGCCACATCAGCGCCACGACCTCGCCGCGCGGTCGCCACGACTCGCGCGCCCCGATGTGCCAGGCGAGCAGCACCGCCAGCAGAGCCAGCCCCGGCAGGTAGAGCAGGTACAGGCCCGAGATGCCGATCGCTCCGAAAAGATCCGTGAGGATCTTGTAGGCGCGAATCTTCTCGACGGCCCCGGTCGCGTGATCCGTCAGATAGACCAGCGATCCCGCCTCGTAGAGCAGCAGGAGCGGCAGCAGAAAGACCAGAATGTGCAGCGGCTTCCGCGACAGGTCCCCGTAGCGATGCAGCAGCATCGGTCGGACTCGCTCTGACTCGCGCTTCGGTTGTCTCTGCCCATCCTTGCCCATGCGCTGCCGTCACCTCATTCGCGCTGGAGCATAGCAGCCGCCGTCCGCCGTGCAGGGCTCGCGCGTGCACGGGCGCAGCAAAAACCGCCTCCTGGGGAGACGGTCGATTCGTGTCGTTCCGATTGAGGTCCGCCGGCAGCAGCGGGCGAAATGGCGCCTGCGTCAGGCCGCCTTCTTCTTCGACAGCAGGCGGGCGCTGAGGCGCGACTTCTTGCGGGCGGCCGTGTTGCGGTGAATCACACCCTTGGCCGCGGTCTTGTCGATCACCGAACAGGCCGTGCGAAACGTGTCCTCAGCCTGGTCGACCGAGCCGTGCTGAACGGCCTGCAGGAAGGCCTTGACCGCTTCGCGCAGGTTGCCCTTGCGCCAGCGATTGCGGGCCTTGTGCTTCTCGTTCTGCCGAATCCGCTTCTTTGCCGAAAGGGAGTGCGCCATACGCTTGTCGTATCCTCAGTCTGTACGCCTGCTGTTGGGGTGTCGCGGTGCGAGCCCAGTAGTATGTGCCGTTCCAGAGCGAATTGCAAGCCCAGCGCCGGCCGAGCAGCCGAAAGACCGCAACCTGCGGCCTCGGCGCTTGCCTTTCGCCGCTGAGCGGTGTATCACATGCGACGCAATTCGTCCTGCGCGAGTAGCTCAATTGGATAGAGCACCTGACTACGGATCAGGAGGTTGAGGGTTCGAATCCTTCCTCGCGTACTACACAAGCCCCTGCAAATGCAGGGGTTTGTCCTATCGACGGGGAACTGGCCGACTCGAAAGCCTTGCAAGTGCTCATCCCTGTTAAGA
>CAZZPX010000381.1:0-1671 GCA_964655955.1 uncultured Phycisphaerales bacterium
GAGGACCGCGTCGGACTCCTCCTGGCCCGCGAAGGTCTTCTCCTTGGTGCCGGGGATGGTGTGCAGCTTGTGGTAGTACATGCCGCGGAGGCTGAGCGTCTTGCCCTTCTCGCAGAGATCCTTGCAGCCGGAGGCGACGAGCAGCATCTGCATGAACTTCTTCGCCTGCGAGAGGTTGAAGAGCGTGCGCGTCTGCGTGGCGCCGCCCATCTCGAGGATCCTGCGCGTCTTGCTGTACTTGACGTTGCTGCTCGTGCGCAGCGGGATGTCCAGCGACGGGTCGCGCGAGTTCATCCCGGCCCGCACGACATCTTTGGTCATCTCGGTGATCTTGCGGATCGTCTGCTTGTCGCGCGCGGATGACACGGCGCTTCGCCGCATCTCGGCGCTCGCGGTCTTCTTCGTGGTCTTGCTGCGAGTCGTCTTTTTGCTTGTCTTCTTGGCCATATCGCTTCTTCGCGCGTGGGGTGGAGTGATGAACCACGGAGATCACGGACAACACGGAGGAGACGGGCAGCTCTCCAGGGTTCAGTTGGTTCTTGACCTGCCCGCGCGCCCGGCGAGTGCACTCGGCCAACCTCCGAAACTCGCCTTCAGAAACTGCCTCTCACTTCCCCTCTGCGCCCTCCGCGGCTCCATTTCTTCTCCGTGCCCTTCGTGTCCTCTGTGGTGAATCTCCTGCTTGACTCACGAACTCGCCCGCTTCTTTCGTACCTTCTTCCTGCCGCGCTTCTTGCTCGTCTTCTTGCCGTTGCCGTCTCCCGCGCCGAAGAGGTTCTCCTCGGCATCGTCATCTGCGGCGCTGAGCGGGGCGGCGGCGTCTTCACGGATCAGAACCGTCTCGTCGCGCTCCAGACTGCCGTTGCCATTTCCGTTGCCGACGACCTTCCCCTCTTCGTCAAGAACCTGGTCGTACTGCGCCGTGTGCTTGCGCGCCGTCTTCTGCAGACGCTCGTACAACTGCTTCGCGTCCACGCCCGTGATCTCCTGGCACGCTTTTGCGACTTCGCCGATGTACCGCTCGAAGACCAGCCGGCGCTCGCCTTCGCGCCGCATCCGCTGGCGCCGGCGCACATAGGTCGACAGCTTGCGCCCGCACTCCTGCAAGGCCAGGCGCATCTCCTTGCGAATCTCGTCGTAATCCGCGATCGCTTCCTTGCTCTCGCTGGTGAAGGGCACCCACACCGACGCCATGTGAATCACCACGACCAGCGGCGCGACCGGCAGCGCCCCGCGCGGCTGCGTCAACCCGTAGTTCCGCCACCCCGCGTCCACCACCGACTTGAACGCCGCGCATCCCGACTGCTGATACAACAGCGGCACGCGGTTGGCGAAGCGCATCACCTTGCACGACTCGTCGCCGGGCAGGCTCCCGCCATACGCCAGACCCACCTCGATCAGGAACGGGTTGCCGCGGTACACAGCCGGTGCGCGGCTCGACGCAGCATAGAACTCCGCCGTCACTTCCTTGAGCAGCCCGGCGAGCAGCGTTCGCGTGCCGATCGGCGCCAGGCAGTCCGTCGGCGGGGCCATGATCCGCGTCTCCTGGATCGCCTTGAACAGCTTCTCCGCCTGGCTGTGATCGATGCCGTTCACCCACGTCTGCGGCGTCAGGCCCGCCTTCTTTGCGATGTCGCTCGCCACCCGCGCCCCGACGCGGCAGAAATCGTC
>CAZZPX010000381.1:1681-4104 GCA_964655955.1 uncultured Phycisphaerales bacterium
CCTTGAGAAAGCCCCCGAGCTTCTTCGTCTCCGTCCGCTCCAGCATCGTGATCAGCGTCCCCAGTTCGATCCCCTTGGGGTGCGGCTTGATCTCCTTCGTCTCCGGCGGCAATTCGTCCACCGCGCGGGGAAACTCGATCGGCTTATCCACCGGCGGCGAGTAATAGATTCGCGCGTGCGGATTGGCGATCGCCGTCTGTTCGAGATACTCGTCGACCGACTGACGCCCCTTGTTGTAGCGTCCCTCGATCTCGAGAATAATCTGCGTCCCGTGCCCCTCGGGAAAGAGCTTGTCTTCCTCCGGATGCTCCGTCTCGCTGATCACGACCGGACGATTCTTCTGCGTGTCGATCTTCAGCACGACTTCGTGCGCCGGCTTGCGCTTGCCCGTCTTGCTGATGATGAGCAGGGGCTTGCCGGTCGTCATCAGGCCGTACATCCCCGCCGCGGAGATGCCGATCCCCTGCTGGCCGCGCGACATCTTCAGGCGATGAAACTTGCTGCCGTAGAGCAGCTTGCCGAAGATGTTGTCGATCTGCTTGCGGACGATGCCCGGACCGTTGTCGCGGACGGTGATCTTGAAGCGCGTCTCCTCGAGCTGGTCGAGGCCGATATAGAGGTCCGGCAGAATCCCCGCCTCTTCGCAGGCGTCCAGGGCGTTGTCGACCGCTTCCTTGACCGTCGTCAGCAGCGCCTTGCGCGGATTGTCAAATCCCAGCAGGTGCCGGTTCTTCGCGAAGAACTCGGAGACGGAGATGTCGCGCTGGGCGGCGGCCATCGTCTCGGCCGTGGCGCGCGTGCGCGTGGCGGACTTCTTGCGCGGCGTCTTCGTGGCGGTGGAGGAGGTCTTCTTCGACTTGGCCATGTCGTCCTGTGTATCCGGGGAAGTGAGCAGCGGTGGGGGCGGGGCGGGGGCGTTGCCGTTCGTCGTCGAGCCTGCCGACGACCGGCCGTTCGCGCTCGTCGCGGCAGGCGAATCGCCCCCCCCGGGCGCGGGCGCACCCTGCCGTGCCATCTCCTCCGCTGGCGCATGAGCGAAAAGTGTGGTCATCGATGCCATCCTTGGCGTGCCGGCGAACCACCGTCCGCGGCACCTCGCATCCTGCTTGCGGCGCCCGCTCACACCGGGGCCGGGCGAGCACTCTACAGGATAACCTCGGCGCAGTGGCGTTGTTCGCTTGATTTTCGGGGTGCTGCGTCTGTCTGTGCCATATGCCGAACCAGCACGACCTCACGCCGGGACAAAGCGAGTCCGTGAGCGCCGTCCCGCCCCGAACCACGCCCCCCTCGGGAAGAACCGCGTCGCGGACGACGCGGCTGAACGGCAAGCGCCGCGCGTGACCGTGTCTCTTTCCAAGCCACGTCGTCCGCGACGTGGACTTGGTGTCCCAACGTCGTCCGCAACGTGGCCTCGCCGCCCCCCAGAACCGCGCCCGCCACGCTTTCGTACAGTATTGTGGGCAGCCGCCCCCCGGGGATCATGCCATGAGCGAGCCCGAGATTTCCTGGGACATCCGCCACTGCCGAAAGTGCGGCTACGACCTCACCTCCCTGCAGTCGGGCCTCTGCCCGGAGTGCGGCCACACGCTCACGCCCGGCGCAATTGACGATCGCCTCGCCGAATCGCTCGCCGGTCGCCACATGACGCTCTTCCTCTCGCTCTGCGTCTGCGGCCCCGCGGTGGGCGGCGTGCTGCTCCGTTCGATCGAGGGCGTGGCGCTCCTGCTCGTCTTCAGTTCGATCTACGCGCTGATCGCAGCGTGCGGCCTGGTGGCGCTGCCGCTCGTCTTCCTCCGCCTGACGCCGCCGCATGAGACGCAACGCGTCAGGTTCGTCTGGCGCTGCACCGCCGGATGGAGCTTCTGGCCGGTCATCATCGCCGGTCCGCTGGCGGGGTTCGCGTATTGGTTCGTCCAGTTCACGCAGGCGGGCGCCGTGGTGATCGTGCCGCTCTTCCTCATGCTCTTCGGCCTGGGCATCGCCACGTACATGATCGCGCTGACCCGCCTGTCGCGGATGGTCCACCTCTCCCTGCGCAGCCGCGGACTGCTGCTGCAACTCGTCTTCGTGCTTCTCTCCATCTCCCCGTTGCCCTTGTTCATCGCGTTCGCGGCGCTCGCCTTCTGAGGGTACTGCATGACTCCCGCTCGCTCACGCTGGAACGGCTTCCGCTGCATGGACTGCGGCTATGACCTCACCGGGCTCGATTCGGTTGCCTGCCCCGAGTGCGGGCGCACCATCGTGCCTGCGGAATTCGATCTGAGCGCAGCGCAGAAGCGGGCGGCGCTGCACCTGCGCCAGGTCGGCGCCCTGTGCCTCACCGCCACGTTTCTCGCGGTCGTCGTCGCTTCTTTCAGCGACTCCTCGTTCGGCATCCTGCTTCTCGTCTTCTGCGTGCTCTATCAGCCCGTCGCTGCTCTTCT
>CAZZPX010000382.1:0-4100 GCA_964655955.1 uncultured Phycisphaerales bacterium
GCGCGCTGCTGCTGCCGCTGCTCGTCCACCGCGCGCTCGCGCCGCGGCTCGACGCGGGCGCGGCGATTCTGCTTGCGGCTCTGCTTTGCCTGAGCAGCTACTTCGTCGCCGCGGCGACCTGGATCACAACCGACAACCTGGCGCTGCTCTTCGTCACGCTGGCGCTGGTGAGCATGCTGGCGGCGCTGGATCGGGAGGACGGGCGCGCCTGCGCGGAGATCGCCCTCGCCGTGCTCGCCGTCGTGGCGGCGGTGCTGGTGCGGCAGATTCATCTGTGGCTTTGCGGGCCGCTCTTCATCACAGCGTCATTGCTTCTGCGGCGCGACGTGCGCTGCGCTCTGCTGGGAGCGGCAGGGTGTGCGGCGGCGATCGCGGTCGTCGGCGCGTTTGTGCTTGCCTGGAGCGGCCTGACCCCCCCCGGCTTCGCGGCGCAACACGCGGGCGGCTGGAACCTGGCGGCGCTGGCGTACATCCTGGCGCTCTTCGGGGCGCTGAGCGTTTTCTTCGTCGGCTTTCTCGCGCCGGCGCGCGATGACTGGATCGTGCTTGCACTCGGCACAGTCTTCGGCATCGTCGTCGGAGTTGTGCTCGCCACCGCACCGGATCCGCATGCGGGTCGCTGGGGCGGCGTGCTCTGGGCGCTCGCGGAGCAGGGGCCGATCGTTGCCGGGCGCTCAGTCGTCTTCGTGCTGCTCTGCCCGCTCGGCGCCGCGGCGGTGCTCCTGTGGCTCAAGCGCGCCTGGGCGTGCTGGGGCGGCGTGCTGGTGCTGGCGCTCGTCGCTTTCGCCGCGGCGCACATCGCGAACTTCCAGGTGTGGCAGCGCTACTACGAGCCGTTTCTGCTGATCGTGCTGGCGCTGCTCGCCTCGCGCAGCGAAGAGCGGCGCGCCTGGGCGCTGTGGCCCGTCGCCGTGCTGGCGGTCGGGCTCGCGGCGATTGCAGCGCTAAAGGTGTATCTGCCGCTGCTGAACTCGTAGGAGACGAGCACAGCCCCGCCTCGACTCTTCACTCTACTCTCTTTTCTCTAATAACTCCCCCCCTCCAGCTTCACCTTGCCGCGGAAGGTCCAGTAGACGATCGTGGTGTAGGCGAGGACAAGCGGCATGCCGATCAGCGCGATGATGAACATGATCATCAGCGTCTTTTCGCTCGACGCCGCCCGGCCGATCGTCAGGCTGTTCGCCGGATCGTTGATGGCGGTGACGAGATTGGGCCAGAGCGCCAGACTGAAGAGGCACACCAGCGCGACGATGGTCAGGCATGAAGAAAGGAATGCCTGGCCCGGGCTGCCCGCGTACATGGCCCGGGGGATGTTCGCGATGGCGAGCACGTTCACTACGACCACGGCGACCGCCCAGGGAAAGTGCTCGAAGTTGGGGATCGCCCGCTCGACGGACGTGAGCGTGAAGATCGTCGTGAGGATGTACAGCACGAGAAAGATGCCCCAGGTGTGCCACATCCAGTGCCGCAGGCGGTTGTGCAGGTCGCCCTCCGGCGTCTTGAGCGCCAGATAGAGCGCGCCGTGCATGGCGAAAAGGCTCACCGCGAGCGCGCCGACGAGAAGCGGATACGGCGTGAGCAAGGTGAAGAACGTGCCGGTGTAGACATACCGTTCGTCGAGGGGGATGCCGACGATCGCGTTTCCGACGGCGATCCCGAAGAGCAACGTCGCCAGCAGGCTCGCCAGGCAGAAACCGAAGTCCCAGAAGCGGCGCCAGCCGCTCGAGTGGATCTTGCTGCGAAACTCGATCGACACCGCCCGCAGGATGAGGGCGAAGAGCAGCAGCATGAAGGGGATGTAGAAGCCGGAGAAGATGGTGGCGTAGGCGGCGGGAAAGGCGGCAAAGAGCGCTCCGCCAAACGTGATCAGCCATACCTCGTTGCCGTCCCAGATCGGCCCGATGGCGTTGATGAAGGTGCGCTTCTCGCGATCGCCCCGGGCGAGCGGATGCAGAATGCCCACGCCCAGGTCGAAGCCGTCGAGCACCGCGTAGCCGGCGAGCAGCACGCCGATCAGGATGAACCAGACGATTTGCAGCCAGGTGAAGTCAGCCATCGGTCACCTCATGCGGTTGGGGCGAGAGACGCAGCGCGCAAGCGGTCGCTCCGGCATGCTCACGTCGACTCGTCCTCTTCCGACTTTGCTTCGCTCATGGGTCCGGTGTGGGCGGTTCGCGCCGCGGCGGCGGCTTCGAAACCCTCACGCGTCGTGTGCTGCGGCATCTCCACGGGCTGCGGCCCCAGTTGAATCTTGTGGTTCAGCACGAACAGCCAGATCCCACCCAGCAGCAGATAGATCAGGCTGAACATGATGATCGAACCGAGCACTTGCCCGGCGGTGATCGCCTCTGAGACGGCGTCGGCCGTGCGCAGTCCGGACTGCACCAGCCACGGCTCACCGTTCTCCTTCAGAACCGGCTGGCCCTGTGGATCGACGAGCGGCGCCAGGGCGAGATCCATGCGGCCGTCGGAGGCCTGCTCATACTGCGCCTGCACGATCCACGGCTGCCGCCCCACTTCCGCCGCCACCCAGCCGAGTTGATTGGCGATGACCGGCAGAATGACGGAGATGACGAAGATGCGCATCAGCCAGCGTCTCTCGAAGAGCGTCCCCCGCCAGCGGAAGAAGGCGGCGACGAGCGTCAAGGCGATGAAGAACATGCCGATTGCGATCATGACGTGGTAGCTGGCGAAGGAAATGAGCAGCGGCGGCCAGTCCTCCTTGGGAAACGCCTTGAGGCCCGGCACGGGGGCGTCAAAGCTCCAGTCCACCAGGAAGCTCACGCCCCCGGGAATCGCGAGGTTGAAGTGCGTCTTCTCCGCCTCGCGGTCCGGCCAGCCGAAGAGGCTCAGGTCCGCCGGCCCGGTCTCGAAGTGACCCTCGAAGGCGGCGAGCTTGGCGGGCTGCTCTTCGGCGACCATGTCAGCGTTGGAATGCCCGCTGACGAGCTGCGCCAGGGAGAAGATCACCGCGAAGATGAGCGCGCCGGTGAACGAGCGCTTCGCAAACTCCAGGTGCCTGCCCCGCAACAGGTAATACGCCGAGATGCTCATGATGAAGAACGATCCCATGAGGAAGGCGCCGAAGATCGTGTGGATGAAGCGGTCGACCGTCGAGGGATTGAAGACCACGCCCCAGAACTCGGCGACCTCGGCCCGCACCACCGGCAGCCCCGCCTCGGTGAACCACGGCACGCCGTCACGCATGACCTGGACGTAGTGATGCCCGTCCGGCGTCTGCTGCCAACTGTTGGCGACGATGATCCAGACGGCGGAGAAGATCGAACCCAGCGCCACCATGAGCGTCGCGAAGAAGTGGAAGCGCGGGCTCACCTTGTCCCAGCCGAACACCAGCACCGCCAGAAACCCCGATTCGAGGAAGAAGGCGAAGATGCCTTCAGCGGCGAGGGCAGCTCCGAAGACGTCCCCGACGAAGCGCGAATACGCCGCCCAGTTCGTTCCGAACTGGAACTCCATGACGATTCCCGTCGCCACGCCCACCGCGAAACTCACGGCGAAGAGCTGCGTCCAGAACCTCGCCGCCGTCTCATAGATGGGCTCGCGCGTCTTCAGGAACATCGCCTCGAGATAGACCATGACCACACCCATCCCGATCGTGAGCGGCGGGAAGAGGTAATGAAACATGATCGTGATGGCGAATTGGATCCGGCTCAGAAGCTCGACGCTCATCGTCCTGCCCTCGCTTCCGGGAAGAGATCGGGATCCCACTGTAGCACTTCGCCCGGACGGCCGATATGGCACCACGGCCCCAGGGAAGAGGCGGAGCGGCGGCTGAACCGGGGCGGGCGGGATGACGGACTTCGCCACCCCGCCCTTGCATTTGCCTCTGATGTGCCTATCATCGTGCCGTGGATTGCGCGGCGGTTGCGCCGCGTGGCCCCAGACCGGTCCGATACTCCCCCGCAGACAAGGAGCGGGACATGAGCGACGAAGACGAGACCGGCTTGCGCTGAGGCACTCCCCTCTCGGCGCAAGCCGAGAAGAGCAGCCCGGCCGCAGCAGAAACCACTCGCGGTCGACCCACGATCCGAAACCCACGAACAGCCAAGCGACCCAGTGCGCCGCAGGGGTCACCGACC
>CAZZPX010000383.1:0-4084 GCA_964655955.1 uncultured Phycisphaerales bacterium
GCGAACGCGTTCGAGCAGCCGCTCATCGAGCAGCACGCGCCGCAGCGCCTCCGCATCCTGTGCCGCGTTGAACTTGCCGATGATCGTGGGCCGCAGGCCCGGCCGGTCCGCCAGCGCCCGCGCCAGGACATCGAGCTTGCGCACAGCCTCGCCTTCGATCTCAGCCGACCCTGGGGCGAACACGAGCAGGGACAAGTCATCGATCTCCCCGTCCTGTGCAAAGGCGGAGGCGAGCAGATCGAACGGCGCGAGTGCCGCCTTGCCCAGCGTGTTGAGGAACGCCTGCATGATGAGGTGCGCGAAGCTGAAGCTGGGATCGTTCAGGTTGCCTTGGATGCCGACGCTCACGTCGATCTGTTCGCTGCGATTGCGGAGAAGATCGAGTCCGAGCTTGATCGGCAGGTCCGGCGCGGTGGGACTCTCCACCTTGTCCGCGAGATAGAAGGTGTCGAGATTGGCGTTCAGCGTGCCGTCGACCGCGCCCCCTTGAACCTGGATCGGCAGCGACAGCGTCAAGCTGCCGCGGTCGATGAGGTAGCCGATGTAGTAGGCTGAGAACGGGTCGTAGGGCTTGAGCGGCAGCGTGGACACATCAAGCTGCACGTCCGCGTAGAGATCGGGCGCGAACGGATTGACCTCGCCGGTCAGGACGACGCGCCCGGAGTTCTGCAGCTTCGAGTTGACCTGAAGCTTGAGATTGCTCGAACCGTCCGTGGTGAGAGACTCGACCTCGACGGCGATGTCCTCGGCGATGACGGTGACCGGGCGCTCAGCCTCCTCGTCACGCAACTCGACGGTTCCGCCGCTGATGCTCGCCTTGTCAACCAGGACCGTGTAGGGAATAGGCAATGCCACGAATGGCCTTGACGTCGACGGTTGCTCGGCGACCTGCGGCGCGTCGGCCGACGCGCTCCCATTCTCATCGGCCGACTCGATCTCCACGGGCTGGCTCGGCATGATACGAGCCTTGCCGGAGAACTTCGGCTGCTCCACCTGTGCCTGCGCGATGTGCAGCGTTCCTGAGGCCGCGTCGAAGTTGATGCCGCTGAGCGCCACACCGGCATACCCGGCGCGTGCGGCTGCCAACTCCGGCAGCGACACGGCAGCGTCGTGCGTCCGCAGTTCGCCGCCGTATGTGAATTGCAGGGGCGAGTCTGCCCCCGAAACCACACTGAGTCGCCCCGTTGTGCTGAGATCGCCAAGCGTGAGATCGATGGATCCTGCGAGCGGCGCGCTGCCGGTCAGGTCACGCAGGGTCGTTGTGCCGTCCCAGTCGAGGGAGAGCGCACCAGTCGCGCTTCGCTCGGCCCCTGCGGTGCCCTGCACCTGCAGCAGCCCCAGTCTTATCAGGCGCTGCTGGGAGTCAGCGTTTGTGACCTCGACGGATTCGAGAGCGATCTCACCCTGCCAGTCGCCTTCAACGTCGCCGGCGTCGGTCATGGCCGCGCTTGCCGCACCAACCAGGCGCAGCGTCGCCTGCCGCAGCGCCGCCGGCGGCAGATCCGCTGCGAACTCACGCGGCAGGTAACCGGACACGGGAGCAAGCGGCAAGGACTGCAGATCGATCTCGGCGGTGTACTGCCGACTCAACAGACCTGCCGTACCGCGCGTGGCGATGCGTCCCTGTTCCGCGAGCGTTCCCGTCAGTTCGAAGGGAACCTCGAAACCCTCGCGGGAGCGGATCGGCCCAGCTCTGAGGCTCAGATCGCTGAAGCCGATGTTGACCGGCTCGCGCGCCGATTCGTCGCCCCAGGAGCCGGCGGCGTCTTCGACGGCGACCTCGGTGACGGCGAACTGCCATCCTCCCAGGGCGTCCTCGGCGAGTTGATTCAGCCCTTCCACGATCTTGGGAATCGGGTATTCGATCGTGCGCGGATCGATGCGCTCCTCGAGGCGATGTTCGCCGAAACGCGTAATCTCGTCGACTACCTCCTCCACCGCCGATTGATTCACGACGACCAGCAACTCCATCTTGCCGCTGCTGTCGCGCAGCAGGTGCAGGTTTGGCTGGCGGACTGCGATCGACTCGACGCTGAGCGCGCGTGCATCGGCGTCCGCCTGCACGCCGGTCAGAAGAACCTGTTCTATCTCCACCAGACCGTGCGCATCGTGCGTCGCCTTCAGCGACTCGAGTCGCAGTTCATGCACGGTCGCGCTGGCGACACGCGGCGAAGCGAGCGGCGCAAAGTCGTACTCCAGCGACAGCCAGAGGCGGCCTTCGTTCAGGCGCGCCTGCGTGTACCTCAGCGTGTAGGGCACGAAGCGCGGCAGGTCGAGGTTGTCAATCGCCAGGGAGCCGCGGCTGGAAAGCGGATCGAGGTTGAACGTCCCCTCCCAGAAGAGCCTTCCGCCCGCCTCTGTGGTCGCGACCAGACGCAGCGGGTTCACACTTGCAGGCTGCGTGTCCAGGCCGTCCAGTTGAAAGGTGAAGTGATCGAGCGCGGCCTCGAAGGGCTCTGGCGCCGAGAGGTCCCGGAAGGCGATGTCGGCGTCCACCAGGCCCATGTGCCGCACCACCACGCGTGGGATCCGCTTGATCGGCTCGGACTGCGGACTGGGCTCGGGAGCGGGCTTGATCAGTCCAGCGAAGTTGAACGTCCCCTCCTCGGAAATCTCCGCGTCCACGTAGGGCGCTGTCACGACGGCCTCGAGGAAGTGATACCCGGACTGAAAGAGCGTCGGCCAAAGCTGGAAGTTGCCGTCGAACCGCTCGAAGGCAAGCACGCGCTCACCCGCCGCGTCGACGACTTCAAAGTTCCGCAGAACCAGATCGAAGGTGTAGGGGTTGAAGCGGGCACTCCCAAGCGTCGCCGCGCCGTTGAGGCGTTGCTGCGCTCGCGACAGGCCGACGTGCTTGATGAGCAGCGGCACGCCGACGAAACCGAAGAGCGTATACAAGCCGACCAGCACGACGAGCGTGATGAGCAGGCGGCGCGGCCAGCGACGGCGGCGCGTCTTCTTCGCAGTCGCGTCATCGTGCCCATATTCCTCCTGCACAGGCATCTCCGCGTTGCTCTCAAGCTGCGCATCGTTCGCGCGCTCCGGCGCGGCTGGGGGATGCGACTCTTGCTCACCGGGCTTCGACTGTGGCGTGGCGTCGGCGTTCATCGTGGTTTACTCACTTCCCTCTGGTGCGCCCATCTCGACAGCGGATGACTTGGCCCCTCGTGCCTCGCCGGCGGTCAGGTAGACGTCGACGAGTTCCACGGTGTAGACGAGCGTCGCGCCGGGCGGGATCAGGTGCTTCGAGACAGGGTTCTCGCCTTCGCTCGACCCGTCGAGCGGCTGGTCATTCGTTCGTGCGGCGGGTTGCAGTATGCCGGTTTCGCCGTACGCCAACTCCGGGGGAATAGTGATGCGCCGCACGCCGCCGACCGCCATGCCGATCACTCCCTGTTGCAGTCCGGTGATGAGCTGGCTGATCGGCCAGGGACCATGCGTGCCGTCATCGGCTGCATCGAAGACCGTGCCGGCGAGAATCTCGCCGCGGGTTCGCAGCACCACCCAGGAGTCGCTTCGGCAGGCTGGCCCCTCGCCCGTGCGAAGCACGTCGACGATGAGCCCGCTCTCCAGCGTCCGGCTGCTCAGCACGGGCAGGCGCTCGCCGTCAAAGGCAAGGACTCGTTCCGGTGCGGCTTCCGCCGTTTGTATGTCGCCCGGCCGGTTCGTGTTGCCGTCGGCAGCGGCTGTTGCGCCGGAGGCGTCGCCATCCGCCTCCGTCTGCGCGACCTCTTCATCGGTGATGGCTGCCTCGACGGGAGGCTCAGCCGCCGCCCCCACATTCGTCTCCGCCTGCTGCACCCAATCCGGGGGCGCCTCGCGCAGCGGCGGGCGGTACTCGACCTGCCAGCTTTCCAGGCCCACGTCGCGGCTGAAGCGGTTCCACAGCGGGCACCCGCTCAGCATGGCGAACGTGACCGCGAGCGCCAGGTTCACTGGCAGCCGTGCTGTGAAGTGCATCCTCGCCATCGAGTTCATCCTCCGAATCCCGCAGCCCTGTCGCCGTCGTGCAGGAGGCAATTCTACCCACTCAGGCGCGCTGCGGGGACGCAGCCCTGTCGCCCGCGTCGTCCGCCCGGCCAGG
>CAZZPX010000384.1:0-4081 GCA_964655955.1 uncultured Phycisphaerales bacterium
GGCGGCAAAAAGCTCAAAGGCACCCTCGCGGTCCAGGGCGCAAAAAACGAAGCGCTCCAGATCATCTCCGCCACCCTGCTCACTCTGGGCCTGCTGGTCCTGGGCAGCCCGCTGACCGGTACGGTCAACGCCGCCGCGCTGCTGCAGGAACTGCTCGGTCCGACGGATGGCGTGTCGCTGCGTCAGGCGGAAGGCGACAATCTCATCCTCACGGCGAAGAGCGGCCGACTGAGCACCGGCGACAGCGCCTACCAGCGGGTGTACAGCGTCGCCGTCTGCGACATCGTCAGCATCGTCCAGGAGTACATGAAGCAGCCGCAGATCCTCGACGAGCTGAATGCCCAGGTCGAGCGGGCGCGCGAGGAAATCAGCCGCATACAGCAGGACCTGCAGAAGCTCGCGGAAGCGATGGAGATCACCACCGATCCAAACCGACGCCAGGGCATCATGGCCCAGGGACAGCAGCTCCAGCAGGAACTCCAGATGCTCAACAACCAGGCCATCGGCGAGCAGAATCAGATGCGCGGCAACTACATGATCGAGGCCTACGACAAGATCGTCGCAGCCGTGGACGCCATCAGTGACCGCGACAAGATCGATCTGGTGTTGACCACGCGCGACACGTCTCTGGCGATTGAAGAGACCAATCCGAACCAGATTCTCACCAACATTCTCGCGCGCACGGCAGTCCGCTATCCGGGCGAAATCGACATTACGCCCGCCGTGCTCGCCGAACTGGACCTGACCGTCGCCACCGAGCCCGAAGCGTCCGACGCCGGAGCGGCGGAAGGCGGCTGAACCGAGCCGGTGCCGGGGCTTGATGCGACACGAGCCCGCCCGCCGCGCTGAAGCCGGCGCGGCGGGTTGGTCCGCGCCGGCGGGGCAGACCGGGGTAGGCCTGTTCGACCGGGCTGGATTGCGGACCGGACGGATTCCGCTTGAAGCCCCCGAATTCGGTGCTACTCTTCTCTTCCGAGCCGATGAGTGCCGGACGGCAGCGTATCGCCGACGGCTCCGACTCCTCCCGGCTCACCCCAGGACCCGCAGCGGACCCCCGGAAAAAACCAACGTGCCAGAGGGTATTCCGCCTGCCAGAGCGCAGTCGCGGAGGCAGTGCACTCGCGCGCACAGTGAACCACAGGGGACACGACCGCCGGAAACGAACAATGCCTACGTCTCAGGATTCTCGCCAGGCGTCGCAGACACTCGCCCCGTCACCGTCCACTGCGTGGGGGAGATCGGCTCAGCCCGCCTCCGCCCAGACGTACTACGCAGCCGCCATCGGTGCGGGCGGCGCCGCAATCATCATCGGCATTACAGCGGCCCTGCTGCCGGAAAGCGTGTTCCAGCGGATCGTACTGCTGGCGGCGTTCTGCGCCGGGACGTTCTGGTCGCTCTTCCTCTTTCTGGCGGTGAGCAGCACGATGTCGACCTGGATCTGCCGCCTCTGGCCGGAGAGGCCGGCGGCCGATGTTTCAGCGCCGAAGGTGGAAGAGCCGGGGACGCCACGACCGGCGTCGCGACCTGCGTCGCGCCCGCGCCGTCGCGCTGCATAAGACCGGCAGGCAAGAGCAAGCGATAGGTGTGTCGGCACGCGCCATCGTCGTGCGCCGGCGCACGCCACCCCGCAGGAAGATCGCTGGGATCAGCAATCAGTGCGCGCCCGCACCGCTTGCCGAAAGCGGTCACCAAGTGCCGCCTTGACCGTGTCAAGCGACGGACAGGCGTCGCCAAGCTCCGCGCGCATGCTGGTGACGGGCCGCCCGGCCAAGCCGCAGGGGACGATCAGCTTGAAGTGGTTCAGGTTCGGCTCGACGTTGAGCGCCAGGCCGTGCATCGACACCCAGCGGGAGACGCGAACGCCCATGGCACAGATCTTGGCGTTTGTCGGCGGTGTTGCCGCGCCTGGACACGCCCGGTGGGCCCCGCCCTCCGGGTCGGGGTTCGCCTGCCGTGCGGGCAACCAGACGCCGGTGGCGCAGGCGTCGCGCTCGCCGCCGAGGCCGAACTCGGCGAGCGTGTCGATGACCACCTGCTCCAGCCAGCGCATGTAGCTGCGCAGGTTCAGCCGCAGACGGTTGAGGTCGAGGATGGCGTAGGCGACGAGCTGGCCCGGACCGTGGTAGGTGATGTCGCCGCCGCGGTCGGTCGGGGCGATCTCGATTCCCTGCCCGGCGAGCAGTTCGGGCGTCGCCAGCAGGTGCTTCGCCGCGCCCGGCCGATTGCTGACCGTGATGACCGGCGGATCGTGCTCGAGCAGGAGGATGTGGCCGGCCGAGCCGTCGCCCTCTCCGCGCCGGGCGACGACAAGCTCGTGCAGCCGCCGTTGCTCAGCATAGGCGTTGGCGTAGCTGATGCGGCCAAGATCCGTGACCGTCAACGGGCGCGACGCGCCCGGTTCCGCGGGATTCTCCTTCACCGGCGCGTGCGTCCGCTTTGCAGAAGTCATGCCCAAGTGTAGCCTCTGCATCACCATGCCCACGATTCATCCCACCGCGGAAGTCGATCCCCGGGCCGAACTCGCCGACGATGTCGAGATCGGCCGAGGCTGTGTCATCACCGGCGAGGTCCACATCGGCGCGGGCACGCGCCTGATCGGCAACGTCTACATCGAGGGCCCCGCCACGCTCGGAGCGCGGAACACGATCTATCCCTTTGTTTGCCTCGGCTTCGGGCCGCAGGTTCGCAACCACCCCGCCGACGCCCCCACGGCGGGCATCGTCATCGGAGACGGCAACGTCCTGCGCGAGCACTTCACCATGCACCAGCCGAAGGGCGCCGAGCACCCCACGCGCCTGGGCGACGACAACTACCTCATGGCTTACAGCCACATCGGCCACGATTGCCAAGTAGGGAGCCGCAACACCTTCGCCAATTGCGCAGCACTCGGGGGGCACGTGGTCATGGAGGATCAATGCACGCTGGCAGGCCTCAGCGCCGTGCACCAGTTCTGCCGGCTGGGCAGACTGTGCATGCTGGGCGGCGGGACGATCACGGCACGGGACGTGCCGCCATTTATCATCGTCGTGGAACGGTCCACCGCCAGCGGTCCGAACCTTGTGGGCATGAAGCGCGCCGGCTTTACCCGCGAAGAGATCAATGACGTGCGCGGGGCTTACAGCGTCATGTTCCGCCAGGGGCTGAGCCAGCCCAACATCCGGGCAGCCCTACAGGAGCGTGCCGACGCCGGCAGCAAGCCGGTGCGGGAGATCCTCGCGTTCCTGGAGAAGTGCAAGCGGGCGATCGTGGCGGGCAACCGGGAAGGCGGCCGCGCCGCACCCGATGCTTCCTGACGACTTCTTTGCGGGGTCGGCGTGCGGCGCCGGTTGACAAGGGCGGGTCGCGGCGGCACACTCCGCTATGGACGCAAAGATCATTGCTGACAGCCTCACCTTCGACGATGTGCTGCTCCTCCCGCAGCGCTCGTCGATCCTCCCCTCCCAAACCGATCTCTCCACGGACCTGACCCGGGCCATTCGCCTGAACATTCCCCTCGTCAGCGCTCCCATGGACACGGTCACCGAATCCGCCCTCGCCATCGCCCTGGCGCAGGAAGGCGGCATCGGCATCATCCACAAGAACCTCGACCTCGCCACCCAGGCCCGCGAAGTCGAGAAGGTCAAGCGCTCGGAGAACGGCGTCATCACCGATCCGATCACGCTCGGCCCCAACAGCACCGTCGCCGAAGCGCGCAGCATGATGACCAAGTATCGCGTCTCCGGCTTTCCCATCACGGAGGACGGCGACAAGGATCTGCGCAGCCGGGGCAAGGTCGTGGGCATCCTCACTCGGCGCGATCTCAAATTCATCGACGATGACAACACGCCGATCCGCGAGGTGATGACGGCGCGCAACCTGGTGACGGCCGCCCCGAGCACCACGCTGGAGCAGGCGTCGTCGATCCTCAACAAGAACAAGGTGGAGAAGCTGCTGCTCGTCGATGAGCGGTTCCACCTCGCGGGCATGGTGACGATGCGCGACATCGATCGCCTGAGCATGTTCCCGCTCGCCTGCAAGGACCGGCGCGGCCGGCTGCGCGTCGGAGCGGCGATCGGCGTGGGACAGTTCGACCGCGCCGTGG
>CAZZPX010000385.1:0-4079 GCA_964655955.1 uncultured Phycisphaerales bacterium
GGCAGGCTCTTCCGTCAACGCGATCCGCAAGGGTGCGTTGTTTCTGTGCCTTTGGAATCAGGGATTGATACATCCTTTATGACAGCCGCCGGCAACGCATGGCGCATTCATTGAAAGAGGCAACACACAGGCGTACGTCGCGGTGAACTCGAGGCCTCCGCTTGCCGTCCCAGAGAGCCGGGCGCCAGGCACCGCGACATCGTCGCCCCCGCACACCAAGAATTGTGAGAAGTGAACCATGACAGTCAAGATGAGAGAGTTCAGCCTACGAGTGAGCGCGCTTGTCGCCTGTGCGGTCGCCGCGCTCGCCTCGACCGCCGCCGCCGAAGAGCTGTGGACGACCAACCCCGACATTCCGACGTTCTACAATCAATTCCTCATCGGTCCGAGCGCGATCACGCCGGTCCTCAACAGCGAGGTCGCCGACGACTTCAACGTCATCGGCACGATCGAGCGCGTCGACGCCGACGGTGAGGACTGCCGCAACGGCTGCTTCGACGGTCAGCCGGTGACGGGCGTGTACGTGCGCTTCTATGAGTGGACGCCGGACGGCCCGGGGACGCTGCAGGACGAGCAGTACCTTGCGAACGGCGATCCGAACTTTAACTGGAGTCCGAATGGCGGGCCGCAGTACTTCGAAATCACGCTGCCGCAGCCCTTCCAGGCGACAGGGCAGCATTTCGTGTCGGTCCAGCTTGCGATCGACGGCAGCGCCTACCAGGACAGGTGGCACTTCTACGCGGTGAACGCCGGCGCCACGATGGGCGCGCCCGCCTATTACCGTGATCTCAACCAGGGCGGCGACTGGGCGCCTTTCCACACGACGGTCGGCTGGTCGCCCGTCGACGCGTCGTTCCGCCTCATGGGCGTCTACGGCGGCGAGCCCGATCCGGTCATCATCGACGTGGCGGCTGCACCGGCGACTCCCAGCGGCCGCATGCGCGTCAACGGCGACGGCTTCGGCGACGAGCAGGTCGACAGCCGCATCCTCGTGAACGGCGTGGAAGCGGTGGTCACGCGCTGGGATGACTTGACCATCATCGCTTATGTCCCCGAGGAGACGCAGCCGGGCACGGCGCTCGTCGAATTGAAAGTCGGCGGCGAGATCGTCGATTCGTTCGACCTGTCGATCGAAGCGCGACAGCCGGACGGCCACGTGAAGTGGCGCTTCGCCGTTGATGACGACTACATCTCGCATCGGCCCGGCATCGGGCCGGACGGCAAGGTTTACACGCACGACGTGCACGGCCGGCTCTACGCCATCAGCGAAGATGGCGCTCTGCTCTGGACGGTTGATGCGCTGCGCGGCCAGATCGGCCTGGGCGCGGAGGGTCCGACGGTCGTCGGCAACGAGGGACTCATCTATCTCGTCGTCAATCCCCTGGGCCCGACCACGGATCTCGTCGCCTACAACCCCGATGGCACGCTGAAGTGGGTGTACGTCGAGCAGGACTCCTGGGGCGCAGCCGTCGGACCCGCAATCGGTCCGGACGGCAACGTCTACGTGGCGTTCTATGATGTCGTCGGCAACACGTCGGGCTTGATGTCGTTCACGCCGGACGGCACGGTGCGCTGGAACAATCCCGGCTCGCCGCACATCTACGAGCACGGCGCCTTCGGCGCGGAACTCGTCTTCGGCGCTTCGGAGATCGGCGGCGTGGTCGACCAGGTCGTGCTGACTGTCGATCGAGACGACGATCGCCATCTCTATGCCTTCGACATGGAAACGGGCGCGCAGAATTGGACCTCGCCGCGCGGCGTACTCGACGCCATCTTCTTCCAGAACCAGCTTCAACCCGGCGCCGGGCCCGATGGCACGATTTACATGACCGAGTTCACAGGCTTTGGCGGCCTGGGCTGGGGACTGAAGGCGATCGATCCGAGCAATGGCCAGGACATCTGGCGCTTCGACCCTGACATTCTCTCCACCATCAGCGGGCCGGACATCGGCAGCGACGGCACCATCTACGTCAGTTGGGACATCTCCCGCGTCGGGGCCCTGCACCCGGACGGCACGAGCAAGTGGACGCACGTCGATTTTGACGGCATCAACACCATGCCGCGTGTCAGCCCCAACAACGACGTGGTCGTGGTGGCGGGCGGGCCGTTCGGCGAGCCGGGCCGCATCAAGGGGCTGAACGCTGCAACCGGCGAAGAGTTGTGGCGCGTGCAACTGCCAGTGGAGAACGGCAACGTCTGGCCCAACGCCAGCGCCATGTTCACGCCGGACGGCTCGACCGCGTACTTCGTGACGGATATCGCCGCCGACCCTGAGCCGTACCGCTACTGCTACCTCTACGCCCTGCAGGTGACGGATGAACCCGCGGGTCCGGACGGCGATCTCGACGGCGACGGCGACATCGATCAGGCGGACTTGGGCATCCTGCTGTCGTGCTATGGCGTCAGCGACTGCGGCGACATCGACGGCGACGGAGACACCGACCAGGCAGACCTGGGTGCGCTGCTTGGCAACTACGGCGTCTGAGCTTTCTCCTTCGTTACCCACCGCCCGGCGGCGGAAACGTCCTCGGGCGACTTCAAGACTGCACGATCCGTCTACCCAAGAGAGAGAACCATGATCCGCACTGCTCACCTTCGCGCCACACGGCGCGCTCCGCTCCTCGGCACGCTTGCGCTCCTCACGCTCACAGGCATCGCCTCCGCTAACGCCCAGTACGAGTTCCACCTCGTTGAATCCTTCAATCCCGACTACGACCTTGCTGAAACGATCGTCTTTGACATCAACAACGACGATGTCGGCCTGGGCAGCGACACGTTCGGGGGCTTCCTCTGGACCGAGGCGGATGAGAAGATTCAGCTTCCCTGGAACGGCGCCAACAGCATCAACAATCTTGGCTGGGTGAACTATGGCCACGTCCTGTACCATCCCGATACGCAGGAGCAGATTGATGTCCCAGAGCCGAGTTCGCAGTACTCCATTCAAGTGCTGCTCGATCTGAATGACGTCATGGTCGGCGTGGGCGTGGCGTCGCACACGGGCTCCGGCTGCGAACCGTTCGACTGTCCCTATGACTGCGGCAAGGCGTTTGTCTGGGACGAGATCAACGGCTCGTACCACGTGCCCGTACCGGATCTCAAGGCGTTTCACGCCGTCAACAATAACAACGTCGCGGTCGGCGTCATCATCATCAACTGCGATGATAATCGCGGCGTGGTTTATGACCTCGACACCGGCGAGATGACGAATCTCAGCGACCTGCTCCCGCCCAACATGTACGGCATCGCCCAGGTCTGGCCGACTGATATCAATGACGCCGGCCAAGTCATCGGTCTGGCGCTTGCGGACAATCAGCCGGAGCGCCCCTTTATCTGGACGGAGGACACCGGCTTCACGTATCTGCCGACGATTCCCGGCGGGGAGTACGGCTACATGTATGTCAACAGCATCAATAACGACGGCGTCGTCGTGGGTGAGGCGATGGACTGGAACGAGACCGAGTGGAAGTCGTTCATCTGGGATGTTGATAATGGCATCCGCGTTCTCGAAACGCTCGTCGATGAGCCGCTGAATTTCGAAATGGAGAACGCCCGCGGCATCAACGACAACGGCTGGATCGTCGGCAGCGGTCACTTCGGGCCCGGCTGGGAGACGCAGCGTGGCTTCGTGCTTAAGCCAGTCGTGGACACGCTCCCCGGCGACCTCGACGGCGACGGCGATGTGGACCAGGCGGATCTGGGCATCCTGCTGTCGTGCTATGGCACGGGCGACTGCGGCGACTTGGACGGCGACGGCGACACCGATCAGGCCGACCTCGGCGCGCTGCTGTCGAATTTTGGAAGCTGATCCGCCGCCACGCCCGGGCCTGATGGATGCATGTATCTCTCGCTGCGGACGCGCCCTCCTGTAGTCGGGGTACACGCTTGGATGCCTGGACTGAGGAGTTCTCCTGTGCACATATTGAGCCGAAAGCTGACGAGACATCCGCGGTCGCTTCACCGAGGCCTGTTCGCAGTCACCCTTGGATTCGCGGCAGGCAGCGCCTGCGGAGAGATCTGTGACATGTGGGCGGCCTCACCGGTCCCGCACCCGGACAATGCCACCAACGCGATGCTCTACG
>CAZZPX010000386.1:0-4077 GCA_964655955.1 uncultured Phycisphaerales bacterium
AATTCTCCTCGACCGCAACGACGAAATCGACGGCCTCGCCGATGCGCAGATCGGGATGACGGCTCTGCAGCGTCGCCAGTTGCGCACGCACGCCCTGCGCCACTTCGACTTCGCCGGCGCCACGGCTGCGCGTGATCTCGAAGCCCACTACCGGGGCACCGTCGAGCAGCGCAATCGAGCGCCGTTCGGCCACGGTGTCGCGCACACTGGCGACATCGGTCAGCCGGATCGCACGCCCGTCGGACAGCGTGATCGACAGGCGCGCGAGTTCCTGCGCCGACGCAACCGTTGCGATGGTACGCACGGACTGCTCGGCGCCGCCGAGTTCGGTGCGTCCGCCCGGCGCGTCGAGCTGGATCGAACGCAGCCGGCGCGAGATGTCGGCAGCGGTAGCGCCCACCGCCAGCATGCGCAGCGGGTCGAGTTCGATGGCGACCTCACGCGTGACCCCGCCCACGCGTGCTACCGCACCGACCCCGGGCACGGCCAGCAGCGCACGGCTCACGACATCGTCGACGAACCAGGACAGTTCTTCCTCGTCGCGCCGGTCGGAGGCGATCGTGAACGTGAGGATCGGCAGACCGGCGACGTCCATGCGCGTGATCACCGGATCGAGCAGATCGGCGGGCAGATCGGAGCGCACGCGCGCCACCGCCGAGCGCACATCGTCGACCGCCTCCTGGACCGGTTTTTCCAGGTGGAACTCGACCGTCACCGTCGCCGCGCCGTCCTGCAGGCGCGTATAGATGTGCTTGACGCCCTGGACGGTGGCGATCACGTTTTCGAGCTTGCGCGCCACTTCGGTTTCGAGTTGCTCGGGCCCGGCGCCGGGCAGCAGCGCAGTGACCACGACCGTCGGCAGTTCGATGTCCGGAAAGTTCTGGACCTTCATCGCGCCGAACGACAGCACGCCGGCGACGGTGAGCAACAGGAAAAGGAGAATGGCTGGCGTCGGGTTGCGGATCGACCAGGACGAGACGTTCCAGTTCATGGTGACGCCGGCGCTGCCGGCGATGCCTCCACGATCCGCACCCGATCGCCGTCGACGAGGAAACCCGATCCGGCCTCGACGACGCGCGCGCCCGGGTCGAGTCCATCGGCGATCTCGACGCGATCACCGACCCGGCGCCCGGTGCGCACTTTCGTCTGCACGACGCGATCGTCGTCGTCCACCCGGAAGACGATCGCGAAGCCGTCACGCAGGCTGACCGCGGTCTGCGGCAGCGTCTGTGCCGGCGTATGGTCGAGCACGATCCGGCCGCGCGCAAACGTGCCTGCACGCACGGCCGCCGTCGGCGGCAGATCGACGTAGACCAGACCCATGCGCGTATGTGGGTCGACCGTCGGTGCGACGATGCGTACGCGACCCTCCACCGGCGCCCCGCCGGCCGTGATCAGTTGCGCGCGCTGTCCGGCTTCGATCCGCGCGAGCGGTCCGTCGGGCATTTCGGCCCGCCACTCCAGCCGGCCATCACGGATGAGCCGGAAGAGTTCCGCACCCGGATGCACGATCGAACCAGGTGTTGCGGCGCGCACCGCCACCGTGCCGTCGACCGGCGCCACGATCCGCGTCCAGGCCAGGCGCCGCTCTTCGGTCTGCAGGCGCGCACGCTGCACGTCCACCCGGGCCAGCGCCGTCTGTTCGGCCGTGCGGTACTGTTCGAGCTGCTGCGCGCTGAGCGCGCCACCCTTGCCGAGCGTACCGGCACGCCGCGCGTTGGCGCGCGCTTCGGCCAGCATGGCTTCGGCTTCGGCCAGTGCTGCCCGCGTCTGCGCCAGCCCGGCGCGCACGGTTTCGTCGTCCAGTCGTGCCAGCAACTGCCCGGCATGCACGCGATCGCCAACGTCGACGGCGACTTCTGCCAGCCTCAAACCGCTGACCTCGCTGCCGATGACGATCTCCTGCCAGGCTTCGATGCTGCCATTGGCCGTGAGCTCGACCGGCCAGGACTCCGCCCGCAGCGCAGTGATCGTCACGGTCAGAGCCGGACGCGCCGATCCGGCATCGGCTGCGGGCGTCCCGGATGTCTGCCCCGGAGTCGGCGGTCCGGACGAAACGCCATCGCCGGCCGGGCGCAGCCACCAGACGGCCATCAGGGCCGACAGGAGGACCACAACGTACGCGAAACGGCGCCAGGCGACGAACCGGGCCGGGGATGGATTCGGCATGCGGGCACCCGCAGCGGCGGCTGCGACAAAACCCCGGAGTCTAGTCCAATGAAAGGCAGGATTCACGCCGGGAGAACCAGCCCGCTCACGCGGCGCCTCGCCGCCGAAGCCGGTCGCGACAGGAGTCATTGCGGCGGTTCGCGCCTGGCCCGGCCCGCAGCCGCGCCGATTTCATTTCATTGTGCTGTTTCACTGGCGGAATCGATATACTTTCCGCCACCACCGCATGAAACGGGTACGCACGATGCACGACTCACGGATGATCCGCGCCCTGACCGGCCTTCTCGCCGGCGCCCTGACCCTGTGTGCGGGCGCCGCCGCCCAGGCGCAACAGGTGACGCTGCGCGGCGTCAATGCCTTCCAGGAAGGCACGGCGTTCGCCAGGCCTTTCGAAGACTTCATCGAGAAGGTCAATGCCGACGGCAAGGGCGTGATCCAGATCCAGTACATCGGCGGTCCGAAGGCCATGCCGCCGTTCGAAGTCGGCAACGCCGTCAAGTCGGGCGTCGTCGACATCGCCAACGCCACCGGCGCGTTCTACCTGAACGTGCTGCCCGAAGCCGATGCCCTCAAGCTGTCGACCAACACGATCCAGGAGCAGCGCGCAAACGGCGGCTGGGCGCTGGTCAACCGGCTGCACAACGAGAAGATGAACACCTGGTACCTGGCTCGTACCGGTGACGGCATTCCGTTCCATCTGTACACCAACAAGCTGATCGACAAGGCCGACCTCAAGGGCATGACGATCCGCGTGACGCCGATCTACCGCGCCTTCTTCGCGGCGCTCGGCGCCAACACCGTGCAGACGCCTCCCGGCGAGGTGTACACGGCGCTCGAGCGCGGTGTCGTCGACGGCTACGGCTGGCCGATCCAGGGCATCTTCGATCTCGGCTGGCATGAAAGGACGAAATATCGCGTGGATCCCGGCTTTTACCAGGTCGACGTGAACATCCTTGTCAACCTGGACCGCTGGAAGAAGCTCACCGACGCGCAGCGCAAGGTCCTCAGCGACGCGGCCCAGTGGGTCGAGGCGCGCAACGCGCTCAACGTCGACATCAGCGCCGCCGAGCGCAAGCGCCAGGCCGACGCCGGCATCCAGACGATCGAGTTGACCGGTGCGGAACGCGACCAGTGGAACCGCACGGCCCAGGACGCCGGCTGGGCCGAGATCAAGAAGAACGCCCCGCAATACGCTGACGAACTGCGCAGGCTGCTCGCGCCCTGACCCCGCGACGCAGCCATGATGGCCACATGGTATCGGCGCCTGCTCGATCTGTGCGGCCTGCTGGCAGGCGCCTGCTTCGCCGTGATTGCCGTGGCGACGGCGTATGACGTATTCATGCGCAACGTGTACGGGGAAAGTCTGCGCGGTCTGATCGACCTCGTCGAATACGGCCTGTTCATCGCCACCTTCATCGCCGCTCCGTGGGTGCTGCGCGTCGGCGGGCACGTCCGCGTCGACTTCATGGTCAACGCGCTGCCGCCGCCGCTCCAGCGCGCGGCCGGATTCATGGCCGACCTGATGGGGATGAGCATCTCGGTCGTACTGCTGGTCTGGTCGATCCGCGTGACGATCGGTGCCTGGCAGCAGGGCAACATGGTCCTCAAGGCGGTCGTGTTTCCCGAGTGGTGGATTTTCGTCGTCATGCCGTTCTCGGCCGCACTGCTGACAATCGAATTCGCCATCCGCCTGACGCAGCGCAGGCCGCCCAGCGACGTGCCGGGATTCTGAGCACATGTCCGTCGCTCAGGCAGCGTCCGCGCCTCGCCTCGTACCCCTGCGGCGGCTGGCCGATGGCGCTCCAACGCCGATCAACAGCCAGTCCAGCGCGCACGCCGTTCACGTGCGATTTGCCGACCGGCGCGGGCCGGAACGGGCCGGCCGTGAAGCTGGCCCTGCTCGAGCTC
>CAZZPX010000387.1:0-573 GCA_964655955.1 uncultured Phycisphaerales bacterium
CATCGTGATGCACAAGGGTTTCATTCAGCAGGTGGCGTCGCCGCTCGAGGTGTACCGTCGGCCGGCGAATCGCTTCGTGGCGGGCTTCGTGGGCACGCCGCCGATGAACTTCCTGGAAGGGACGCTGGAGAAGCGCGACGGTGCATTTGCGGTGGTCGAGGGTTCGAACGCGCCTGATGGATCGCCTCTTGCGATCGGGCTCGTGCCCGGTGAGGACGCTGATGTTGCGGCGCTCGAGGCGCGCGTGGGCCGGCCGATCGTGCTGGGCGTGCGTCCGGAGGCGATGAGCGAAACGGCGCGAGGGGTTTTTGCGGGCGAGGGGAACGAGCTGCCGGTGACGGTGCGTGTGGTCGAGCCGCTGGGCGACACGATGGACCTGGTGTGCATGACGGGGAGGCACGAGCACATTGTGGCGCGTGTGCCGGCGCGGGACGGCGTCGAGGCGGGGATGCAATTGCGGTTGTACCTGGATCAGTCGCGTCTGCACCTGTTCGATCCCGGTGAGGAGTCGCTGAACCTGATGCACCCGCGCGCGGCAGAGGCAGTTGGCGCCGCGTGAGCGCTGCCGCGGGG
>CAZZPX010000387.1:583-4050 GCA_964655955.1 uncultured Phycisphaerales bacterium
ATGGGGGGAACTGCACAGCCGGCCTGATTCGTTGGGGCAGTAGCCGCACGGTGGCAGCGCGCACGCAACTGCGGCGTCGGGCGGCGGTAAGGGCACGGTGCGGCCGGCGTCGGACCCGCCTGTGGTGGCGAGTTGCCGTGCCGGTCCGCTATGGTGTCCGGCGTGGGGCGGATCCCGTCCCGCCGGCGTTGCCGATTCGGCGTCGCCTTCCCTGACTTCTCTTCCCGGAGGCATGCATGAAGCCGCAGACTTCCCTCGCCGCCCTTGTCACGCTCATCGCCGCCTGTGTGGCGTTCCCGGCCGCTGCCGCGGAGAGCAACGTCGGTCTGCCGCGGTATCCGGCGTTGAGTCCCGACGCCTCGACGCTGATCTTCTCGTGGGCGGGCGACCTGTGGGAGGTGCCGACGCAGGGGGGCGAAGCGCGCCGCCTCAGCGCCCACCCCGGCGACGACCTCGAAGCCGCCTACAGCCCGGACGGCAGGTGGATCGCCTTCGAGTCGCGTCGCTCCGGCTATCAGAGCATCTTCATCGCCAGCAGCGACTTTACGGACATCCGCCAACTCACCTTCGCGGATCGATTCGCCTATCTCGCCGGGTTCAGCGCCGATTCCAGGCACGTCTTCTTCGATTCGAACCTGGCGCACCTGATTCCCAAGGACAGGCAGATGTACAAGGTTCCGGTCGAGGGCGGGCCGCACGAGTGGCTGCTCGAGTGCTACGGCCGCGACGCCTGCGAATCGGCCGGCGGCGAGCGCATCGTCTTCACGCGCGGGTACGGCGACTGGTCGCGGCGCGGGTACCGCGGCAGCGCCGCCTTCGACATCTGGGTTGCGGAGAACGGCGAGTTTCGCCGGGTCACGCAGCGCGACGGCAACGACGGCCAGCCGCGCTACCTGCCGGACGGTTCGATCGTCTTCCTTTCCGATCGCGACAACATCGTGAACGTGTGGAAGCTGCCGGCCGGGGCCGATCCGACGACGCGTGCCGAGCAACTCACATACTTCGAGGAGGACGACGTTCGCGATCTGACGGTGTCGGCGGACGGGACGATGGCCGCGTTCGTCGTGTGGGGCAAGATCTACACGCTGGACCTGACGCAGGAGGACGCTGCCGCGCGTGCCGTGCCGGTGCGGACGCCGATCGATCTGGGGCAGGCGCTGGAGGAGGAAATCAACCTGTCGAGCGAGGCGACCGAGTTGGCGCTGAGCCCGGACGGCAAGACGTACGCGATCGTGGCGCGTGGCGAGGTGTTCGTGCAGGCAGTGGAGGGGGAAAGACCGACGCGCCGCGTCACTGACACCGTCTGGCGCGAGGGCGATATCGCCTGGTCCGCGGACGGCCGCACGCTGTACTTCACGAGCGACATGGCAGGCTCAAGCAGCATCCACGCGGCGACGGTATCGCTGGATGAGATCGACGTGCGCGGCGAAGACGAAGAGCCGCAGGCGCAGGCGCCGGTCGAGCCTGAGCAGGAGCCGGGTGCGGAACCGTTTGCCGATCCGGGTGGACCCGAACCGCAGCCGGAGCCCGGGGTCGAACCCTCAGCGGGGTCGGAGCCTGTGGTTGAGGACGAGCCGGAGGTCGCTGCGGAGGAACAGCCGGTGGAAGAGTCGGAGGAGGCGGAGGAAGAAGCCGAGGTCGTGCTGCCCCGCCGGAAGCGCTGGGATCGCGCCTTGCGCTTCGACATCGCCGCCGTGCTCGAGTCGGACTTCGAGGACGCCCGGCCGACGCCTTCGCCGGACGGCACGAAGCTCGCCTTTCGCCGGGGCCTGGGTGACCTGGTCATTCTCGACCTGGAGACCAAGGAGGAGACGACGCTGCTGGACTACTGGAATCTCGACTCGTTCGAGTGGTCGGCGGACAGCAAGCTGATGGTCTTCGTGCGCGAGGACATGGACTACAACAGCGATGTGTGGATCATCCCCGCCGACGGTACGCGCGAGGCGGTGAACATCTCGCAGAGCCCGGACAACGATCTGCAGGCGCATCTCTCCGCCGATAACAAGGTGCTGATCTTCACCTCGGATCGCGATGCGAAGGACAACTTCGACGTCTACATGGTCTATCTCGACAAGTCGCTGGAAGCGCTGCCGGAATACGAGTTGAAGGAGTACTTCGAAGAGGCGGCAAAGGCGGCGAAGAAGCGCGAGCCGCTCGATCCCGACGCGAAGGAGAAAGCCGGCCAGGCGGAGGAAGACGAAGACGGCGCGGAGGAGAGCGCCGCTGACGAGGAGGGTGCCGAGGTCGACGAGCAGGCGGCGGAGGAAGACGCCGACGAAGAGGAAGCGGCCGAGACGGAGACGCATCCCTTTGACGAGCTTGATCTCGCGGACGCCTACCTGCGTCTGCGGCAACTGACCAGCCTGCCGGGTTCGGAGATGGACCTGGCGCTCACGCCGGGCGGCGAGCGCGTGCTCTTCAGCGCCACGGTCGACGGAGCGGGCGGCCTGTTCAGCGTCAAGTGGGACGGCAGCGACCGGCAGCGCGTGGAAGGCGGCCGGGTCAGCGACGTCAACGTCAGCCTGACGGGCGAGAAGGTGACGTTCCTCCGCGGCGGCTCGCCGCGCAGCGCCAAGCCGACTGGCGGGGCCGAGGAGATCCCCTTCCGGGCCCGCATCGTGGTCGACAAGCAGCAGGAGCAGAAGCAGAAGTTCCTCGAGGCCGCCCGCGCCCTGGGAACCATCTTCTACCACCCGACCATGAAGGGCCGCGACTGGCCGGCGCTGACGCAGAAGTACCTGCAACTCGCACTGCAGGCGCGGACCGTGTCCGGTTTCAACGATGTGGTCAACATGTTCATCGGCGAGTTGGACGCTTCGCACCTGGGCATCTACGGGCCGAACCCGGAAGAGCAGTGGCGCCGCCCGGTGGGTTATCTCGGGGCGCGTTACGAGCCGAGCGCCGAGGGCTACCGCCTCGCGCAGATTTACTCCGGCGGGCCGCTGGACCAGGGCGAAGACGGCCCGCAGGAGGGCGACACGATCGTCGAGATCAACGACGTCGCCGTCCCCGGTGAGATGGTCATCGACGAAGCGCTGCTCGGCATGGTCGGGCAGCAGGTGCTGGTGACGCTGCGGCCGGCCGGCGCCGCCGTGGAAGAGACGAAGTTCGTTCTCGCCACGCCGACCAGCTATTGGGGCGAGGATGCCCTGGCCTATGCCGCGGAAGTGAAGCGGCGTCAGAAGCTCGTCGAGGAGATGTCGGGAGGCCGGCTCGGGTACGTCCACATCGAGGGCATGAACGAACCGTCGCTCAAGAAGTTCGAGCGCGATCTTTATGCCGTCGCCCATGGCAAGGAAGGGCTGGTGATCGACGTACGGAGCAACGGCGGCGGCTGGACCACGGACATCCTGCTCACGTCGCTGATGGTGCAGCCGCACGCCTACACGCTGCCGCGCATCGAGGATCGCAGCCTCACGGGACATTACCCGCAGGATCGGCGGCTGATCTACGCCTACAGCAATCCG
>CAZZPX010000388.1:0-4048 GCA_964655955.1 uncultured Phycisphaerales bacterium
GGGAAAGCTGCGGGCGAATGTGGTTCTCGCCCTCGAGGTGGAGGATGAGATTGATGTCGCTGGCGGGCCCGGCGGAAGCGTTCTTGGTGCTGCCGAAGAGGTAAGCGCCCTTGACGCCGAACTTCTCGCCGTCGAGATGGGCGGCGAGCTGCTCCGCCATGTGCAGGCGCCAGCGCCAGTGGTTGTCGCTCTTGCCCTCGCGTCTCTCCTCCGACTCGCCATGCAGATCGTCGACGCCGGAGGGCATGGAGAGAATGCCGACCGCCTCTTCGATGTCGGCATTCATGAGGACGCGCAGGATTTTGCCGTCCGCCTCGGCGGGCACGTCGATGACGCGCACGACGTGGGCGAGGTGAGCGGCGTCGGGCACGAGCTGGGGCAGGATGTTATTGGC
Source organism: uncultured Phycisphaerales bacterium (assembly GCA_964655955.1). Classification (GTDB taxonomy): domain Bacteria; phylum Planctomycetota; class Phycisphaerae; order Phycisphaerales; family JAGLTS01; genus CAZZPX01. The sequence continues at coordinate 395 of CAZZPX010000388.1, forward strand.
GTTGCGGAAGAAGGTCTCGTTGAAGGCGTTGTCGGTCGAGTCGGGATAGAGTGGCAGGTAACGGATCTCCGCCTCGACCAGATCCTGGAAGAAGTGCGTGCCGAAAGAAAGTTCCGGCACGTAATTTCCCTTCTGGCGGGCGATCTCGATGAGCAGGCAGGTGTTGTTGATGTCCGAGTAGGTGGCGCTGACGCCGAGCTTGACATCACCGCGGCTGCCCCAGCGACCCGGGCCCATGAGAACGAACTGCCTGCGGGGGAGGATGCTGTTGAGCTTGCCGACGATGCGGCCGACGGCGCGCAGGTCATCGAGGTTGTCGATCTCGCCGTAGGCGTCCGGATCGACGTAGACGATGTGCGTGATGTCGGGGACGCGGCCGTTGGAGATGTAGCGCTTGGCGCTGAAGATGAGCTTGTCGCGGGGAATCTCGCGCGGGATCGCCGCCGGCCGCTCGCGCAGGGAATGGCTCTGCGAGCGGCATTGGACGAGGTAGATGTGCTCGCCGTCCGAGGCGAACTCGACATCGACCGGCATCTGCAGCTTGTCGCGCAGGGTCTGCAGCACGGCGCCCATGCGCTCGATGAAGGGCGTGTCGCGAAAGAGGCTCTCGAACGTGACGACGAATTCATCCTGCTCCCAGTCGGGCTCGAGTCCGCGCGGCGTGCGGACGTGATCGCGATCGACGATGGAGACCATGTGCCGCGCCGCGGGGAAGTTGTCGCCGCACTCGCGCATGAGCGTCTTGACGTCGACGCTCTCGAAGTCGTTGGTTTCGAGATTGATGACATCCATGGACTGGGGCGAGTAGCGCAGGATCTCGTCGAGGGAGACGTTGACGCGCAGGCCGGGCTGACCGGGTGAGACGAGCACGGGGTAGTCGTCGGTGAGGCGATCGACGGCGCGCGTGCCCAGGCCCGGCACCATGCGGATGAGCCCGTCGTCGCGGCGGATGCGGGTGGACCAGCGGAATTCATTATTGCTGAAGGCGACGCCGGCAAAGGCGGGAAAGAAGTACTTGCCGATGCGCTTGCCCACGACCTCCTGGATGAGAATGCCCATTTCCTCGCGAAAGTCCAGCAGGCCGCGCTCGGCGCGATACTCAATCGGATCGGGGCTGAAGACGGAGGCGTAGACCTCGGCGATGGCGTCCTGCAGGGCTTCGAGGCGCTCCTTCTTCGTGCCCTGGTTGGCGAGGAAGAGACTCTTATATTTGCCGGAGAACGCCGCTCCCACCTGGTCCTCGAGCAGGCTGGAGGAGCGCACGATGATGGGACGGTTCTCGAAATCATCGAGCGCCGCGGCGAGGCCCTTGGTCAGCTCCGGCGGGAACGACGAGTTCTTGAAGACCTGCACGATGTGCGGATAGTCCTGGCGGATCCGCTCGATCTCCATGTACTTGTGGTTGTAGACCTCGTCGAGGTTGTTGTAGTGGATGAATTCCAGCGGCGCATCCGAGGCGACGTACCAGGTCTTGGGCACCTTGATGTCGCGGAGGATCTCGTTCGCCTGCGCCGACTTCTTGATGACCTGCGAGGCGAGGAAGAGCCCCGCGCCCTTGCCGCCGAGCTTGCCCTGGCTGCGATCGGGGTGCACCAGGTTGGTGACGATGGGGTAGAAGTCGCGTACGTTGACGAAGTTCTTGGCGAGATTGATATAGGCGAGCTGGTCCACGAAGAAGCGGCGCAGCAGCGCCACCTTCAGGCTCGTCTGCACGGCGACGGGGAGCTTGGCGTCGTCGATGTCGGCGTTCTGGAAGCGTTCGACGGCCTCGGTGGTCTCCGCCAGCCCCGTGCCGGGACTCTCCAGCGACTTGATCAGGAACGTCGACTTCTCCTCGTTGATCCACGACTCGATCGAGGAAACCACCTCGCGCTCGCTGAGATTGCGGGCGGCGACGTTGAAGGTCTTGCGCGTGAGGCGGGCGATGTCGCGCAGCTTGCGCTTGGGCTTGGGGCGGTTGTCCTCGCCCATCTCCGTCGCGCCGTCGAGGTCGGCGAGGCTCTCGCGCAGGAGCGCCTCGGCCTCGGCAATGCCGTTCCAGCAGAGATGATTGATCATCTTGCGGGTAATGCGCTCGAGCAGGCTCTGATCGGTGCGATGGAGGAATTCGAGCAGGACTTCCCAGGGCTTGCGCTCGGAGGCGTTGATGCCGCGGATGGCGCTTTCCCAGCTTTCATGATCGCGGCGCAGGCCCTGCTGCATGATGTGCAGGCCGATGCGTTCGGCGACGGCGCTGATGAGGCGGCGTTCCTCGCGGAGGAAGGGTCCTTCGTCGGCGCGGGGCATTTCCTTGGAGTAGCAGACGGCGACCTCGCCGACCTTGTCGCCCATGACGATGATGTCGGCGCACATCTGCCACTGGGTGGGCTCGAAGTCGCCGGGGATGCGCGAGCCGTCCACGAAGGAGATCATGGTGCGGCAGATTTCGGGGTACTGCCAGCCGGCGGGAAGGATGCGGATGAGGCGGTTGTAGATTTCCTCGTCGGGCAGGTCGGTCTGTCCGAGGATCTCGTCGACGCGATAGAGGCAGTTGAGTTCCTTGGCGCGCTCCTTGAGTGCGGACATGATCGCGTCGCGTGAGTCGTCCATGTTGAGCATGCAGATCCTCGTGGGCGTTGGTGCGGCGAGGCCGCCCAGCCGGTCAGGCCGAAGCCGTTGATATCACACCTCGCCCGCGCCTGCCGTCGACGCGCACGCGCAGCGGCCGATCCAGGCGCACGTGGCGGATGTAGTCGGTCTCCGTCTCGGCGGGCTGCTCGGCGAGGAAGTTCCAGTCGATGCGTCGGCTGCTGCCGTGCGGCACGGTGAAGTAGCTGACGCGGAAGCTGGTGATGTTATGGAAGAAGTGGGAGCCCTGGCTGGGATCGACCATCATGTTGGGGAGGGAGGCCTCCACGATCGCCTTGGCGCCGCAGATGGCACCCCAGCCGACGGGCACGCCCAGCCAGGGATCGCTGCTTCCCCAGCGGCCAAAGCCGATGAGCAGGTATGGTCGGCGTTCCGCGAGCAGGCCGGTGTTGATCTTGTCGAGTTGTTCGGCGATGCGCGGCGTGTGCTTCGCCTCGAAGACATCGGGCTTGACGTAGACGACGTCGGCGATGGCGTCCACCGAGCCGTTCCCCATGACGTGCTCGGAGGCGATCAGCGCCTCGGGCGCGTCGAGCTGGGCATCCGTAATGTCGACCTGCTCGTCGGAGACGACCATCGGCCGGACCTGCAGGAAGCCGAGCCGCGGCGGGCCGGTCTGGTGGCCGTGCGGCAGGGTCACGGCGAACTCGATCTCGACCGCCCTCTCCAGCGTCTCTTCACCCAGCCGCAGAAGCTGCTGCACCGCCTCGTTGAAGGGAAACTCGCGCAGTACCAGCAGCGGTGCGAAGTTCAAGGCGCGCGGACCGGCCTGGCCGACCCCGGGCACCAGCCGATCCGAGGCGGCGATGTAGGTCGAGGCGACGTAGCGCAGCGTGCCGTCGTACTCAGCGTCGGCGAGGGAGCACTGCTGGAGATATTCGCGTTCCTTGAGCGGGTCGTGCACGACGAGGCTCGCCATGTCGATCGCCCAGAAGTCGCTCTGCGTCATGTGCAGCAGATCCTGGGCGGAGGCGAAGGGAGGCGGAGCCTTGGGCTGGGCGGGGGAGTAGGTCCAGCTCACCCCGC
>CAZZPX010000389.1:0-1042 GCA_964655955.1 uncultured Phycisphaerales bacterium
CAGCGCCGTCGTCACCTGCCGCCGCGTGGCGCGCTCACCATGATCCTGCGCCACGGCGCGCACCGCAAGCGCGGCCTGCGGCGTGCCGGGAGCGCAGTCCCCATCTCTCCGGCGCGCATCTCCGTCCTCGCGGGCGACGAACTACGAGCGCAGGGCAGCCTCGATCGCGGCGAGCATCTCCGGGCTGGTCGGCTCTGTCTGCGAGCGATAGTGCGCCAGCACCGTCCCGTCGCGGCCGATCAGGAACTTCTCGAAGTTCCAGTTGATCTGCCCATTGTCCGGGGCGTGCGGGTTCGTCCCTGGGTTGGTGAGGTAGGCGTACAGCGGGGCCTGACCGTCGCCGTTCACCTCGACCTTCTCGAAGAGATCGAACTCGACGCCATAGTTATCCCGGCAGAAGGCGATAATCTCTTCGCTGGTGCCCGGCTCCTGGTTCCTGAACTGGTTGCAGGGGAAGCCGAGGATCGCAAGTCCCTCGCCGCTGTAGCGCTCATGCAGTTCCTGCAGCCCCGCGTACTGCTTCGTATAGCCGCACTTGCTGGCGACGTTGACCACAAGCACGACGTCGCCGCCATAGCGCTCGGCGAGCTGGACCTCGTCGCCGTTGATGGTCCTCATGCGAAAATCGAGGGCCGGGCTGCGTGCGGGGCGAGCCTCCGCCGAAGCCGTCGTCATCATCTCCGCCTGCTCGCCGTTGTCGGGGGCACAGGCGGGGAGCAAGATCGCCCCGCAGGAGCAGGCAACGGCGGCGCAAGCGTACAGGTGGCGGTTCATGCGTGTGTTCCTCCGGGCCGAATGGCCGAGACCGTGTTCCAGAAACATCAGGTGAGGAATGCTATGCGCTCGACGCCGCCGCGTCGGCTGCCCCTCTTCCGCGGAGGATTGTGGTGCTGCTTGCCTCTCCTCCTATTGCGGACTAGATTATGCCCTTCCGTTCACCCAAGGAGGCCACGCCATGCAACGGAGCACGCTCGGAACGATCCTCTGCCTCGCGGCGCTGTCGACGACACTGCTGTCCTTCGGCTGCAGCACCTGCCACTCC
>CAZZPX010000389.1:1052-3622 GCA_964655955.1 uncultured Phycisphaerales bacterium
GACAGGCATGCAGACGGCGTGTTCGTCCACCTGCGCTCCGGCCCCGACGATCCGCACGCGCTGCTCATGGGGCTGCAGATGGCGTCGCTCATGGCGGAGACGCGGCCGGTGCTCGTGTACGTCGACGTGCACGCCATTCCGTTAGTGTTGCGCGACGGGCCGGATCTGCGGATGCAGCCGTTTGACTCCTCGCATGTGCAACTCGCGCACCTGCTCGAGCGAAGCGTGCCGATCTATGCCTGCCCCGGCTGCCTGAAGGCGGCGGGCAAGACGCCGGGCGACCTGCTGTCCGGCGTGCAGGTGGCCGAGAAGGACGCATTCTTCGCGTTCACCGACGGACGGATTCTCTCGCTCGATTACTGAGTGACCACGACCGCAAGCGACTCGTCGGCGTCCGGTAACGTCGTCGCTGCTGTTGCGCGGGTGTAGATCGCTGTCCCGCACACGTCGGCACCTGGCGCTGTTGGCGCTCGCAGCGGGGCGGGGCGGCGCGGGGTACTTCTCGGCGCGGGGCGCACTCAGCCGCAAGGCTGGCCCGGCTTTGCAGTTCCCCCTAATCGGCGTCCCGCATCCGGTCGATGCAGTCACATCGCTCCGCGCGGGGCGATTGCGCCTGTCGCGCAAGCTGGATCCCTGAGGAAACGCAGCCATGACCAACGCTTTCGCAAGCTGCTGCGCCTCACTGGCGCTGGTTCTCAGCGCCGGGGGGACGCTCCAGGCGGACCCCATGCCGCCGGCAGCCGATTCGCCGCTGGTCGACGAGCCCGATTCCGCCGCCGCGGGGGGTCAGCAACCAGCATCGCCGGGTGATGCTGATCAGGTGAGGCAGGACGAGCCGGCGGACGACCAGTGGGACAACGACTTCGTCGAGCTGAGTCTCGAACAGCTCATGGACATCGAGGTGATCAGCGTGACGCGCGGCGAGGGTCAGAACATCTTCACCTCCCCCGCCGCCATTCACGTCATCACGCCCGAGGACATTCGCCGCAGCGGGATGCCGCATCTGGCGGAACTGGTGCGCCTGGCGCCGGGCGTGCACGTCGCCCGCATCGACGCCAACAAGTGGGCCGTCGCCGCCCGCGGCTTCAACGGCAGGTTCAACCGCTTGCAGCTCGTGCAACTCGATGGCCGAACGCTGTACACGCCGACCTTCTCGGGCGTGCACTGGATCGCCCAGGACACGGTGCTCGAGGACATCGAGCAGATCGAGGTGATCCGCGGGCCGGGTGCGTCGCTCTGGGGCGCCAATGCGGTGAACGGCGTCATCAACATCGTCACCAAGCCCGCCGCAGACACGCAGGGCTTCTTTCTGCAGACCGCGGTGGGCAGCAGCGAAGGAGCCATCGCCACCGTGCGCTACGGCGGACGGCTCGGCGAGGACGACTACTATCGCGCCTACTTCAAGGGCCAGTCGCACAGCGGCTTCGATCCGACAGGCTACAGCGACGACTGGCGGCGTTACCAGGCGGGCTTCCGCACCGACTTCGCCCTGGAAGACGACGACACACTCACGATCCAGGGCGACTTCTACCACGTCGAGGCGGGCGAGTCGGTCAACACCGTCGATGCTGCAGCCGGCACGATGACCGGGATTCCCGACGACCACCTGCACGAAGGCGCCAACGTCCTCGCCCGCTGGGCGCACACGGCGGGCGATTCGCGCATCCAGCTTCAGGCGTATTACGACTGGACGCGCTGGATCGTTCCCTATCCCGGCGCGGACTTCGAGCAGCAGCTTCACCTCATCGACGTCGACCTGCAGCACAGCTTTCCCCTCGCCGAGGCGCATCAGTTCATCTGGGGTGTGAACTACCGCCGACTTGCCTCGGACCTCGCGGAGGGCGGCAACGTCGCGGTCACGGATACTAACATCGTCCGGCAGTCGATCTCCAGCTTCGTGCAGGACACGATCACGCTCGTCCCCGATCACCTGACGCTCATGCTGGGCACGAAGCTGGAGTACAACGAGCTGTCGCACTTCGAGTACCAGCCCAGCGCGCGACTGGCGTACCGCATCAATGACGAGCACGCCGTCTGGGCTGCCGTGTCCCGGGCGGTGCGCACGCCGAGCCTCGTCGAGCGCTACGGCGACATCACGGTGGCCGCGGCCGGGCCGGGCATGCCGGTGCGGGTTCTGCACAACCAGGACTTCGACTCGGAAGAACTGCTCGCCTACGAACTGGGGTACCGCACTCGAGTCATCGAGGACGTCTCGATCGACGTGGCGACGTTCTTCAATGACTTCGATCGGCTGCAGACCGTGCGCGACGTCACGCCCCTCGACATGCAGTTCTCCAACGCCAACTCGGGTGAGTCCGCCGGCGTGGAGATCAGCGCCACCTGGCGCGTCGCCGATAACTGGCGCCTGGCAGTGAGCTACAGCCACGTCACGGCCTGGCTGCACGGCGTCAGCGAGTCAGCCGAGGGCGACTCCGCCGAACACCTCGCCACGCTTCAGTCATTCCTGGACCTGACCGACCAGTTGGAGTTCAACGGCGCTCTCTACTACGCCGACAACGTCCGCTCGAACGACACCCCCGCCTACACCCGACTCGATCTCGGCGTCACCT
>CAZZPX010000389.1:3632-4021 GCA_964655955.1 uncultured Phycisphaerales bacterium
TCGCTGCGCGCGGCGCTCACGCGCATCCAATACGTCGCCTGAACGTCAGGATGCGGGGCGTCCGGCTGCCGCGGAGATCGCCTTGGCCATCTCACGGCTGAGTGCGCCCAACGTACGGCTCAGCGTCTGGGGACAGAACCTGCTGGACGAGGCCCATCCGGAATACGGGGCGGACGGCTACCTGACGCTGCGCAGCGCCGAGGTGGAACGCTCCATTCTCGGCGAACTGAGCATCGACTTCTAGCAATTGCCTTCGCCTGCACGGCACGCACTGATGACCTTTGACGCAGCCTCCATCTCGACGCGCTACGCCGCTCGGCAGATCACCCTGCTCCTGATGCTGCTCGCGCCGCTGTTCTTCGCGCCCGCGCTGCTGGCCGGCGAAGACG
>CAZZPX010000390.1:0-2783 GCA_964655955.1 uncultured Phycisphaerales bacterium
GCGAGCCAGGATTCGTCACGCGAATAGTCGATCGGCTGCGTCCATGCGGGGTCATCCGGTGGCGCAGGCGCCGTTCCCGCACTGCCGCCCCCGCAGGCTGCCAGGAGCAGGCTGGTAGCGAACGCCAGCCCGGCACGAGCCCACCCGCCACCGGACGGCAAGCCGAGCCGGTGGTGAGCGCCGTTTTGCAGGGCTTCGGAACCCGGGCATTGCGCGGTGCGCGCTGCCGTCGCGCTTTCCTTTCGCATCGCCGACCGTGCTTCCGGCGTCGCTGTCGTTTTCGCTTTTGCCGTCGATTCTTTCGTGGCTACAGTCGTTGCTTCCGTCGTTGCTTTCGCCTGCGCGTGCGGGTTCATGTCCCTGCCCCTGACGACACGATGGCCCAGCATAGAAAAGTGCCGTCAGTCGATCGTCAATCGGCGATCGGAGACGGCTCCGTGGCTCTGGCGCCGATCGCCGGGATCGCAGCAGGCGGCTGGCGCCTTGACATGCCGTGACGTGACTCCTCAGGCGTTATCCGGCCACGCTTGGCGCATTCGTTCGCGGGCCATCGCCTCCAGTTGCGCCGCGCCCTGCGCGCGCGCCACGGCCAGCGCCCGGCGCGCAGCGGCCGCAGCCCGCACCGGACGACCCTGCTGGCTCGCGAGCCGGCTCTCGAGCATCAGTCGCACCGCCGCGAACATCCCGGCGCGGGTGCGGCGCAAGCTGCTGCGCAGCGCCAGCAGGACGTGACGTGCCTGCCGGCAGTCACCCTGCGCCAGGCAGATCTGCGCCGCGATCACCTGGAAGCCGGCCGCGCCGCCGGGATACGCCTGGCACAGGCGATCGAGCACCTGCAGCGCCGGCGCGCACCCGGCACCGATGCCGCGCGCGCTACCGGCCCAGCACTGCAGCAACTGCCCGATATCGGCCCACATCGCCAGATGGTGTGCCTGCGCGGCATGCACGATCCCGGCGGCCACATCGGCGCTTTCTTCCTCACGACCACTGCCCATGGCGATCGAGCAGAAGGTGGTCGCGGTGTGCATCGACGTCAGCACGTGACCACGCGTGCGCGCCAGCTCCATCGCGCGCCGACCGTGCTCCAGCGCCGCTTCCGTGCGTCCGAGATACCAGTGCGCCCAGCCGAGATAGCCGATGGCCGTCGCCTCGAAGTCCTGGTCGTGCGCGAGCGCAGCAGCCTGGTCGTGCGCAGCCGCAGCAGACGTCCCGGTCGATGCCCGCCGAAGCAGGGTCACCGCCTGCTCCAGATGCGCGAACGCTTCGGTGAACCCGCCCAGCCACAGCGTCGAGTTGCCGATCAGATAGCGGGCGATGCCGCGCAGCGATGGCGACTGGAGACCATCCGCGATGCGCGCCATCTCCTCTGCGATCGAACGCGCTTCCTGGTGCGAGGCGCGACTGCTGGCGCCGAACCAGTAACCGCGCAGAATGCCAAAGGCCTGCAGCGGATCGACCTGCTTCTTCTCCAGAAGCGCACGCGCGCGCTCGTGCAGCCGTCGGGCGTCGGGATCGAAATAGCCGCCAAGCGCCACGCGTGCGTAGGCGCCGAGCAACAGCGCAGCCAGCTCGGTCTGCGCCCCGGCGTCGCGTTCGGGGGCCGCCTCGATGGCGGTGAGCGAACGCCCGGCGAACTGCACGGCCTCCTCGTAGGCCGACAGACGGCTCGCGCGCTGTGCCGCCCGCAGCCACCACTGCGCTGCTTCGGCATCCAGGCCGGCCGCCGACAGATGCCAGGCGAGTTCTTCCGGGGCACTGCCGGCGCCGATCTCCGCGCGGATCTGCTCCGCACGACGCCGGTGCAGTTCGATGCGCCGCGTGCGCGGCAGCGAATCGTAGGCACAGCGCTGCAGCAGGGCATGCGTGAAACGCGCTCCACCGGCGGTGCGTTCGAGCAGATCCAGCGCCACCAGGCGCTCGAGTGCCGCGTCGAGCGGGGCGCACGACTCGCTCGCCAGGCCGCGCAGGGCACCCGCCTCAAAGGTGCGGCCGATGACCGCCGCTGCCTGCAGCAGCATCCGGTCGGCACCGGCCTGGGCCAGGCGCGCCGTGAGCAGATCGCGCAGATTCGACGGCAGGCCGTCTGGCGCGCCGTCGCCCGCCGCGCGCATGCGGGCCAGTTCGATAATGAACAGCGGGATGCCTTCAGCCGCTGCGGCGGCCGCGACCCGCGCCTCGCCAGGATCGTGCGTGCTCGCTGCCAGCCGCGCCAGCGCAGCCGATGCGCCCGGATCGAGCGGCGCCAGCCGTACGGATTCGAACCAGGGCGCCGGATCGTGCGGCCACGGCAACTCGCGCGCCAGCATCAGGACGAGGAACTTCCCGCCCCGGCAACGGGCCAGCGCATCCAGAACTTCGAGGGTGCTGGCGTCTGCCCAGTGCGCGTCCTCGCACAGCAGCACCGCACCAGGACCTGACGCGGCAAGAACCTGCGCGAGCAGTTGCGCCATCGCGCAAATCAGCGGCCTGCGCAGGCCGGCCCCGGAGATGCCGGCATCCGCTGCATCGACGTCGGGACCACTGCTGCAGAAAAGCGGAACGAGCGCCTGCGCCAGCGCGCCGCTGCGGTCATCGGGCAGGGATGCGTGCAGACGCGCACGCAGCGTCTGCGTGTCGTCTGCCGGCGTCAGGGCGAGCACCCCCTGGAGCATCCGGCGCAGTGCAAAGAGCGGGCTGTCGACATGCAGGGGATCGCACTCGCACCAGTGCACCCGCGTTCTGCGCAGTTCTTTCGAGCGCATGAATTCGCGCGCCAGACGGCTCTTGCCGATGCCCGCCGGTCC
>CAZZPX010000390.1:2793-4018 GCA_964655955.1 uncultured Phycisphaerales bacterium
AGCGCCACGACGCGCGGCCCGTCGACGCAGGCCCGGCGCCACGCCCGCGTCAGGCGCGCAAGCTCGGTTGCACGTCCGGTCAGCGCCAGCGGCTCGACGCGCTCGAGCGGTACCGGCCGGCGTTCACCAAGCAGGCGCCAGCCCCCGGAATCGCCCGCGCTCGAGGCGTCCTGCTCCAGATCGAACCGTTCGGCCAGGGATGCGGCCAGTGCTGCGCCGACCTGCACCGTGCCGGGTGGCGCGCGCACGCGCAGGTGCAGCGCGCGTTCGGCCGCCAGCCAGCCGCCGCTTTCGTCGTCTCCGACCAGCATTGGCGCCTGATCGATGCCGATGCGGATGTCCGTGCCGGGGTGTTCTGCTGCCAGGCGTTCGAGCAGCGCGAACGCCGCACGGGCCGCGTGGATGGCCGCGCGCTCGTCGGCCGCCGGCCATCCGAAATAGGCAGTGATGCGGTCGGGTTGCGGCAGCGCCACCCAGGCACCGTGCGCCACCAGCAGTGTCTGCGCGAGGCACCGGGGTTCGGCCAGCGCCAGTGCGATCGCCTCCGGGTCGTCCTCACGGCAGCGCAGCCCGCAGTCGAGAACCGTGATCTGGCGGCGTTCGGTCGGTGCGTACGACCGGCTCAGGCGCGCAGGCACCAGCATCCCGTTGCGGATGCGTTCGACCAGCGCCACGGTTTCCGCCTGGGCATCCGCATCCAGTTCCCGGCGCAGGTCTTCGCGCCACGCGTCGAAATGCTGCACCGCTGCCGCCGCGTGACCGGCGTGTGCGAGCAGGCGCAGCAGGCGGCGCTGCGCGCTTTCGTCCCACGGTTCGAGCCGTGTGCAGCGACGCGCATGCTCGATTGCCCGATCGATCTGTCCGGCCTGTTCGTGCGCTGCGGCAAGCCGGCTCTCCACGATCAGTGCCAGGTTGCGGCACTCGGCCCGGCGCTGCGCCAGCCAGACATCGAAGCGCTCGCTGATCCCGCCGACGCAATCCGCCAGAAAATCGCCGCGACACAGCGTCGCGCGTTGCTGCAGTTGCGCGATCGATTCATCACCGGTGAGCGGCGTGGCGAACGCCGTCAGATCCAGCCAGTATCCGGCGTCCGGATCGAAGTGGACCGAGTACTTGTGATTCGGCAGACAGGGCCGCGCGGCATCGCCGTCGGCCAGCAGCCGGCGCAGACGCAACAGCGTCTGGCGCAGGTTCTGTCGCGCTCGCTCCGGGGCCGGATCCGGCC
>CAZZPX010000391.1:0-4015 GCA_964655955.1 uncultured Phycisphaerales bacterium
GGCCGTCAGCACGAAGTTCGCCTGCCTCGAAGAAGAAGTAGACGCCGCGTTGCGGCCAGTTCATGCGGCCGTGGCACTCGCGCAGCGTCTGCTTGCCCACGCGAGCTTCGAGATCGTGGAGAATCTGATAGAGGAGATCACGATCCCGCTGCACCTCTTCATGGTCGACCATCGCCTTCTCCTCGCCACGTGCCCGGGGCCTCACCAGCATATCCGCCCGATCCTGCGGTGCCAGAGCATTCCCAAGCTCGATTTCTAGCCCGATGCGCTAATCGCGCCGGAAGGGGTTGAACAGCCGATCCGGTTCGCACAGCTCGGGATACATCTCACGATACTCCGGCAGGGGGTCGCCGTCCTTGTCGTAGGGACAGTGGCGGCAGCCTGAGGCGCAGCAGTAGCCGCGCTTGAGCAGAAACAAGGCCGTGAAAACGGCTCGTCCCTGCTCGTCGAGGTAGTAATCCACGCCTTCCTGCGGGGCCTTCATGCGGCAATCATAGAAACGCTGCGGGCAGCTTTGCCAAGAAACCGGGGACGAGCCGCGACTCGCGTGCGGCTGCGGGAGCGCGTACGCTCAGGCGGCGAGACAGGCGTTCGCCACGCAGGAGAGACCTTCGCATGATCGCCCTCGATCCCGCAGAGCGGCTTCGCACCTGCACCTGCTGCGGGCTGGCCCAGGTGCTGCCCGACATGCCGCCGCGCACCAAGGCGTGCTGCGTGCGCTGCGGCACGCGCCTCGCCGGGGCCGGGTCGCGGGCCCGCAGCAATCTCCGCACCTTTGCCCTCGCCCTCTCAGCCCTGATTCTCTATCCGCTGGGCGTGGCGCTGCCCATGCTGCACGTCAGCGAACTCGGCCATCACAGCGAAGCGAGCATCATCGAGGGGACGATCACGCTGCTCAGCCGGGGCGACATCTTCGTGGGCGCGATCGTGTTGCTCTGTTCGGTGGTGCTGCCGCTGCTCAAGCTGCTGGCGCTGCTGGTGCTGTCGTCGGGGGCGGTGGGGGCGGCGTCGCATCGGCATCGGGCCCTGACGTATCACCTCGTCGAGTGGACGGGGCGCTGGGGCATGCTCGATGTGCTGCTCGTCGCCATCCTCGTCGCCGTGCTCAAGCTGGGCGACATGGTCGACGTGGAGCCGGGCCCGGCGGCGGCGGCGTTCGTCGGCTGCGTCGTGCTCAGCCTTCTGGCGGCCGCGTCGTTCGATCCGCATCGCCTGTGGAGTACGCACGAGCCACAGCAAAGCCCGCAGGAAACACCGGAGGCAGGGGACCATGCCTGACGAATCGCATCACGACTCGAGCAGCGCCGCGCCACAGGCGTCCGAACGCGAGGTGGCGATCTCGCGTCGACTGCCTCTCGCAACGCTGCGACCGGAACGCCGCTGGACCTGGGCCTGGCTCGTGCCCCTCGCGGCCGTCCTGCTCGTCGGCTACCTCGGCTATCGCGCCTACGTGGACCGCGGGGTGGCCATCACGATCGGCTTTGACAACGGCTACGGTCTCAAGGCGGGCGACGAGGTGCGCTACCGCGGCATCGTGATCGGGCAGGTGCGGCAGGTCGTGCTCGGCGAGCGCGGCGCGGGCGTCGAGGTCGAGGCGGCGTTGCAGCGCGACGCCGGCTGGCTTGCGCGCGGGGGGACGCAGTTCTGGATCGTGCGGCCGCGTGTGGCGCTGCAGGCGGTGCAGGGCCTGGAGACGGTGCTGGGCGGTCGCTACATCGCCGTGGAGCCGGGCGGCGGGGGCGGCCGCGAACAACGGCGCTTCGAAGGGCTCAGCGAACCACCCCTGCTCGAAGAGACGCAGCCGGACGATCTCGAGATCGTGCTCGTCGCGCCGACGCGCGGCAGCATCACGCCCGGCGCGCCCGTGCTCTACCGTGACCTGCCCGTGGGACTGGTGCTCTCGGTTGGCCTCACCAGCGACGGCACGGGCGTCGAGTCGCGCCTGCACATCGAGGGCGAGTATCGCCAGCTCATTCGCGAAGGCACGCGCTTCTGGGACAGCGGCGGCTTCGAGGCGCGCGTGGGTCTGCAGGGCTTCGTCGTGCGGGCGCAATCGCTGGAATCCGTGTTGCTCGGTTCGGTGACGCTCGCCACGCCGCCGCTCGACAGCGCCGGCGAGATCGTGCACACCGGCCACCGTTTTGCGCTGGAGGCGAAGCCCGAGGACGACTGGCTCAAGTGGCAGCCGGTGATCGCGGTAGGCAGTTCGCTGCTGCCACGCGGGGCGATTCTGCCGACGCCCTTGCGCGCGACGCTCGTGTGGGAGCAGGGTTGGCTGATCGACAGGGAACGCAGTCTACTCGGCCCGGGCAGCCTGCTCGTCGCGGGCAGAAAGCAGCGGCAAGGTGCGGCGCAGCTTGAAGTGGGCGGCGAGGTCGTGTCGCTCGACGAGGCGGCCCAAGTCCTCGGCGACGGCCTGGCGCTGCGCAGCGCCCAGGTGGGTGAGCGCCCCTGGCCGAGCACGCGCATGCGTGCGGCGAGCGAGCCCGAGGACTGCATCGTGGTCGGCGATCCGCGGGCAGAGCCGCTGGCGCTGGCAGCGGGAAAGCTGCGAGCGGGCGGCGGCGCGTGGCGGGTCGACGCGGCCGTCCCCGCCGACGAGCGCTGGCACGGCGCGGCGGTGCTGTCGCGGCGGGACGGCATGCTGGTGGGGCTGCTGCTCGTCGATGAGGATGACGGCGCGCGTGTGGCGCTGATTCCGCCAAATTGGTCGTGGTGAGCGGTTATTTCGCCCTCAGCTGACCGAATCTTGTTGCCCCGCTGATACGGGATGTCATACTCTTGTTTTAGCAGGAGAATGATCGGCGTGGACGGTGCGTTCGCCCGTCCCAGGCGAGTGTGCATCCTCGACGATCGCCCCTTTCCGAAGGCCCCGATGCTGAAGCGCCGGCACCCGAAGTTGCAGTCGTGCAGCGCCCTGTGTGCTGCGCCCGCTCAGGCGTTGGCCACGAGCGAAGGTGACCCCGTAACCAGGAAAGGGACGGACCATGAAGAGGCGTGAAGGCATCGGGGCAGGTATGTTGACAGCGTGCCTGTTGAGTTGTGCGGCTGGCGCAGCGACGTACTACGTCGACGATGATGCCGGGCCGGGCGGTGACGGGCTGAGTTGGGGCGCGGCGTTCGATGACCTACAGGACGCACTCTATGCGGCGGCCGCGGAGGGCGATGAAGTGTGGGTTGCTGAGGGTCTGTACATTCCTTCACGCAAGATCGGTTCGGACGATCCTCGCGCCGTCACCTTCTACGTCGAGTACAGCGGCGTGAAGATCTATGGCGGCTTTCCCAACGGCGGCGGCGGCGACTGGAACGACCGCGACCCTGATCTCCATCGAACCATCCTCAGCGGCGACGTGCTGCAGGATGACGGCGACGAGGGTCCGGGTCTGCCCTCCAAGCTCGAGAACGCCTACCACGTGGTGCGCTTCACCAGTGACCTTGCGAGTACAACTCTGCTCGATGGCTTTGAGATAACTGACGGCTACGGCTTCAACACAATCCCTGGCGGCGACGGACGCAGCGGTTGCGGAATCCTCATGGCAGGCCCGACGGCTCCCCAGATCGCCAACTGCCGCATCTACGACAATCACACCGCGGTCGGCTTCGCCATGGGAGGCGGCGTCGAAGTCGGCAACAACAGCGAGCCGACCTTCACAGACTGCGATATTATTGACAACTCGGCTGAGCGAGGCGGCGGCGTCTACTGCGATCGAGCTTTCGCCACTTTCGACAACTGTTCCATCACAGCCAACACCGCTCCGAGCGGCGGTGGAATCCGCTGCGCGGAGGCCTCGCCCGGCGACATCGGGACGATCACACTCAATGAGTGCATCATCAGCGGCAACTTCGGCGCTGGACTCTCGGTCTCGGACAACTACACGATCACCATGACCGGCGGTGAGGTCAGCGGGAATACATCAGAGGGCGCCGCGGGCATCTACTGCGAGTGCGGGGGAACGATCGACGGCGTCCTCATTCAGGGGAACCAGGCGCTGGGAGCATTGGGTGGCGGCGTCTA
>CAZZPX010000392.1:0-4013 GCA_964655955.1 uncultured Phycisphaerales bacterium
GCGCAGGGGTCGTCTTGTCGATCGGGTAGGAGGAGACGGCGGCGGCGTTGTTGATCAGCACGTCGATGCGGCCCCAGGCGTCCTTCGCCCTGTGGACGAGATCCTGGACCTGGGCATCGTCACTCACGTCGGCTGCGAGGATCAACGCCTCGCCGCTGAGCATTTCCGCCGTTTCGCGCAGCGTCGACTCGGTTCGACCGACCAGGCCCAGTGTGTAGCCTTCCTTGTCGAGCAGTCGGGCGATCTCCCGGCCGATGCCGGACCCGGCCCCGGTGACGATGGCGGTCTTCTCTGGCATGTGTGCATCTCCTGAGCGTGTGCAAATCGAGTGGAAGCAATCGTACGCTGCCCGCTGGCGTCGATCCTCCTCAACGGGTCCCCCGGCTACACTGGGTGCATGGATGCGACGAAGATCGGCGTTCTCATCGCCCTTGCCATCGTGATCGGCGTGCCCTTTCTCTTCAAGCCGGAGGAGGCGGCGATTCCAGCGAACGCCCAGCGCCTCATCATCGTCACCCCCCACAACGAGCAGATCTGCTACGAGTTCGGCCGGGCCTTCAGCGACTGGCACGAAGAGCACTTCGGTACGCCGGTCCACGTCGACTGGCGCACGCCGGGCGGCACCAGCGAGATCCGCAAGCAGCTCGAGGCGAGCTACGCCGCCGCCATCCGCGAGGGGAAGATCGATCGCGAAGGCAACGTTGCGCCGGGGCAGGCGATGTCCTTCGATCTGATGTTCGGCGGGGGATCGTACGAGCACGGCAAGCTCGTCCGCTTCAGCACGTTCATCGACGGCGAAGAAGTGGCCGTCCCCATCTCCCAGCCGGTCAGTTTCAGCGATGACTGGCTCGCGGATACCTATGGCAAGAACGACATCGGCGGCGAACCTCTCTACCACCCCGAGAAGTACTGGGTCGGCACGGCGCTGTCGGCCTTCGGCATTGTCTACAACCGCGACGTGCTGGCTGAGTTGGGGATCGAGCGCGAGCCCGTCGTCTGGCAGGATCTGGTCGACTATCGCTATTTCACCTGGATTGGCCTGGCGAACCCGGCACAGTCGGGGTCGATCACCACGACGTACGATGCGATCCTGCGGCGGTTGGGCTGGGTGGAAGGCTGGAAGATGCTGCGCCGCTGCGCCGCCAACAGCCGCTACTACGCCGCCAGCTCCAGCAAGGTGCCCATCGATGTCAGCCAGGGCGAAGCCGCGGCGGGTATGTGCATCGACTTTTATGGCCGATACCAGAGTCAGGCGGTGCACGACGCGGCGCGGCGGGGCGATGCGCAGTACGGCGAGCGCATCGGCTACGTCGACCCGCCGAAGCTGACCGCGATCGACGCCGACCCCATCTCGCTCCTGCGCGGCGCGCCGCACCGCGAGCTCGCCGAGCGCTTCATCGAGTTCTGCCTGACCGACGAGGCGCAGGCGCTGTGGCAGTTTCCGCGCAGCGATGAGGGGATGGGGCCGCGCGAGTACGAGCTGCGCCGCATGCCCGTGAAGCGCAGCATGTACGCGCTGTACCAGGATCGCTTCCGCGATCCCGTCGATCCCTTCGAACTCGCCGAGCCCTTCGAGAACACCGATCGCAACGTGCGCAGCATGATCGCGCTGATGTTCTCGGCGATGGCGATGGACATCCATGACGATCTGCAGGGGGCGTGGAAGGCGATCAACGAAGAGCCGGATCCGGCCGTCCGGGAGCAGATGCTCGCCCTCTTCGACGCGCTGCCCGTGCATGTGACGGCGGGTGGCGAGACGCTGGACCTGGCGCACCAGCCCAACCTTGCTGCGATCGTGGCCGACCTCCGCGCCTCGCGCGACCGACCTGACGAGGTGCGCCTGGCGTACACCGCCTTCTTTCGCGACAATTACCAGCGCATCGCAGCACTGGGTGAGCGCTGAGGCGTCCTGCCCCTGCAAGTGGAGCGTGCTATGGCCCGGCCCTGGACCGCTGACGGCAAGCCGACGCTGACCAAGATCATCGCCACGGTCGGCCCGGCTTGTGATTCGCTCGAAATGCTCACCAAGCTGGCCGAGGCGGGGGTGTCGCTCTTCCGTCTCAACTTCTCGCACGGGTCGCTCGAGGATCATGCCCGCAACCTCGAACGCATTCGCCAGGTCGAGGCGCAGGTCGATCGGCCGCTGGGCGTGATCGGCGACCTCTCCGGCCCCAAGATTCGCGTGCGCCAGGTGCCCGGGGACGGCATCGACGTCGAGCCGGGCAGCGACGTCGCCTTCGAGCGCGGCGACGCCCCCGCGCAGCCCGGCGAGCCGCCCGTCTTCACCGCCACCTACGCCAGGCTCATCGACGAGGTGCAGATCGGACATCGCGTGCTGATCAACGACGGCGCCATTCGACTGCTCGCGGTCGAGAAGACCTCCGAGCGGCTGCTCTGCCGCGTGCTCGTGGGCGGCGTGATCACCAGCGGCAAGGGGATCAACCTGCCCAACTCCGACCTCAGTGCGCCCGCCCTCACCGAGAAGGATCGGCGCTGCCTCGAGTGGGCGCTCGACAACGAACTCGACTACGTCGCGCTCAGCTTCGTCCGCCGGGCGGATGACATCCGCCTGCTCAAGGACGCGATCGCGCAGCACGTACAGGGAGGAGGCGGCGAGGCGGCGCCTCTCTCCGTCGACGGCATCATGCCGATCATCGCCAAGATTGAGCGGCCGGAGGCCCTGGCGCGCCTCGAAGAGATCATCGAGGCGGCGGACGCGGTGATGGTGGCGCGCGGCGACCTGGGCGTGGAGATGGATCTCGCCGAGGTGCCTGTCATTCAGAAGCGCCTGGTTGCGCGCTGCGACTACCACGGCAAGCCGTGCATCATCGCCACGCAGATGCTGCAGACGATGATCGAGGCGGCGATTCCCACGCGCGCCGAGGCGAGCGATGTCGCCAATGCCATCTTCGATGGGGTGGACGCGGTGATGCTCTCCGGCGAAACGGCGGTGGGGGCCTATCCGCAGCTTGCCGTCGAGACCATGAATCGCATCGCCCGCAAGGCGGAAGCGCATCGCGCCGAAAACGACACGGCGGAAAGCGCGCCCGGCAAGCCGCGCGAGGCGGCCGACATGACCGCAGCCGTCGCCAGCGGCGCCTGGTACGTCGCGCGCGATGTGCGCGCGAAGCTGATCGTCTGCTGGTCGCAGCATGGCAACACGGTGCGCTATCTGAGCCAGAACAACTTCTATATTCCCATCATCGTCTTCTCCAACAGCGTCGCGGCGCTGCGGCGGGCGGCGCTCTTGCGCAGCGTCACGCCCCAGCGCCTGGGGGTGCCCGGCGACCTGCGCGCCTTCGTCAAGGCGAGCGAGCGGGTGGTCCTGGAGGCGAAGTGGGCGAGGAAGACGGAGCCGGTGGTCTACGTCGCCGGCGAACCCTTCGGCGAGCCGCGCGAAACGGATCGCCTCATGGTGCATCACCTGGGGGACGAGCCGTGACGGGAGGGAAGGAACGAGAAGGACGAATGCCCAAGGACGACGGGCGCATGAGGCAAGGGGGAGACGCCGAGCGAATTTCTAATGCCTAATACCGAATGTCCAACAATTCCCCAGTTCTCTCAGTCCCTCGGTGCCTTCCTCACCCCATCTTCCTGATGAACTCGTCCGCCTCGTCGATGGCGCGCTCCATTTCGGCGATGAGTTCGGCGACGTTGCCTTCCAGCTTCACCACTTCGCCCTGCAGTGACGCCACCGCCTGGGCATTCAGGTTGTGCTTGAGAAACAGCACCTGGTCCCGGAAGGCGGCGAGGACGGGCTGCATCTTGCGCTCCGCCCGGTACATGGCGCTAATGAACGTCTCGTAGCGCTGCCGCGTCTCGCGCAGCGACGCTTCGCTGCGGCGGCGCAATTCCGCGCTCGTGTACTCCTCGAGTTCCTTCTCCCATTCCCGGAACAGCGCTTCGGCGACCCTCTCTATCGACTGGATGCGATCGCTGACGGCGGCGGCCTTGTTCTCGCAGCGCTCCAGTTGTCCCTTCAGCGCTTCGTATTGTGCTTCGAGCTCTCCGCC
>CAZZPX010000393.1:0-3938 GCA_964655955.1 uncultured Phycisphaerales bacterium
AATTCGGGCGGGTCAGCCAACTGCGATAGCGTGCTTCTATTCAGACTCCATTGACCGCTTCTGCACGTCTGCCGCAGGGCACGCGCGGGCAAAACGGCGGTCGCCAGCATAGATCATGCGCTACGAATCCCCCTTAGGCCAGCAGAAAACGGTGTCTTCTTCCCCGAAAGAGGGTGTGAGTACGCAGGTTCGGCCGACCCCGATCACTCAGGAGGCAGAAGCCCGACGAGGTGGGCGCGAGGGGGGCGTGAAGTGGTTGAGCAGGTGACTGTCGGGCACGCTCGCGTCGCCGCCCCAGTAGAGGCCGATGAATCCCTCATGAACAGTGAACGTGAAGCGGTCCCCGTAGCGCGTGATCGACCAAGTGATGCTGAAGAGCCAGAGCAGGAAGAGGGCGAGGAGCGTGAACAGCCGCCGACGGGATCGCCTCGCTCGCTGCGCCATGTCTCACAGCGTAACAGCGTCCGGCCGCCAGTGGCGACAGCCCGCGAGAGGCCGAGGCGGCCTGCTCATTCCTTCTTGGCAGATTGCTTCTTCGCGGTCTTCGTGTCCGCCTTCTTCTCGGGCTTGGCGGCGTCGGCCGTCTTGCTCTCCGACTTGCTCTCAGACTTCTCGCCCTTGCCGTTTGACTCACTCGGCTTCTCGGCGGCGGCGGCTTTCTTTTACCTGTCGCTGCGGTAGTCCGTCTCGTCGACGCCGCTGCCCTCAACGATCAGCCCCGCGCCCGCGCCGATGAGCCGGCGCAGCTTTCGCTCGCCGCATTCCGGGCACAGCCGCAGGGGCTTGGCGGTCATCGACTGGAACTGCTCGAAGCGATGCTCGCAGGCGTCGCACTCATACTCATAGGTGGGCATCACACAACTCCTGGCCCGCAGGCCGATCAGTCCTGCGCTTCCGACGTAATGTCGTGATCATCCTCTCCACCCTGCGCCTCCGCCTGCTGCGAGGTGGCGGGCGCTACCGTCACCTTCGCCGCCCGCAGCACGCGCTCGCCGAGCAGGTATCCCTGCTGCGTCACGTTGCTGACGTGGCCGGGCTGCACGCCCTCGCCGGGCACGTGTGCGACCGCGTCGTGCAACCGGGGATCGAAGGCGTCGCCGGTCGACACGTCGATCTTCGACACGCCGTAGATCTGCAGCGCCTTGTGCAGCTCATCGCGGACGATGCGCATGCCCTGGGCGAACTGCTGGACGTTCGTCTGGCCCAGATCCTGCTCCAGGGCGAGCTGGAAATGATCCAGGACCGGCAGCAGGCTCTGCACGACGCCCGCCACGGCCTGCTCGCGGGCCTGCTGTTCGCTCTGGATGCTTCGCCGCTGGTAGTTCTGGAAGTCGGCGAGCGAGCGCTTGTACTTCTCGATCGCCTCGTCGCGCTCCTGCTCGAGCTGCGCGATGTGGTCGGTCGGATCGTACACCTCGGACGCGTCATCGGGCTCGCCCGCGTCGCTGTCGGCGCGCAGTTCCTCGTCGCTCGGCTGGCTTTGTCGCTCTTGTTCGCCTTTACGTTTCATGCCTGACCTCGAGAGTTCGTGCACTCACGAACTCCGCGTATACTGTGCTCACGTTCCCAGCAGGTCCTTGAGCTTCTTGAGAAAGCCATGCCGCTCCGGCAGGACGCTGCTGTCTTCCGTCTCGGCATACTGGCGCAGCAGATCTTCCTGCTTGTCGGTGAGCTTGGTGGGGATTTCGATCTTGACCGCGACGATGAGGTCGCCGCGCGTGCCGCTGCGCAGATTCGGCAGCCCCTCGCCGGTGACGCGGAGCAGCCTGCCATGCTGCGTCGCGCGGGGGATCGTCAGTTCGGTCGAGCCGTCGAGCAGCGGGATCTCCAGTTCCGCGCCGAGGGCGGCCTGGCTGAAACTGACGGGCAGGATGAGCACGAGGTTGTCGGGGCTGTTGGGATCGCGCTCGAAGAGTTCGTGTTCGCGCACGCGCACCACGACGTGCAGATCGCCGCGCACGCCTTCGCCGGAAGGCGAAAGCTCCGGAGGCGGCGGTTCGCCTTCCCCGGGAACGCGCACGACCTGGCCCTCGCGAATGCCCGGCGGAATCTTCACCGTCAGGCTGCGATGCTTGCTGGTTCGGCCGCGACCGCGACAGTCGGGGCACTTCTCACGCACCACCGTGCCCTTGCCGCGGCAATTGGGGCAGGTGGTCTGCATGCGGAACATGCCGCCGAGACCGACCTGCTGGACCGGTCCCATGCCGCCGCAGGTCTCGCAGGTGTCGGGCGTGGTTCCGGGCTTGGCGCCGTTGCCGCTGCAGGTCTTGCACACAGCGAGCCGGTCGAAGTCGACTTCGGTTTCGACGCCGTTGAGCACGTCCTGGAGGGTGACTTCGACGTGGGTTTCCAGGTCGTAGCCGCGCGCGACGCGTTGTCTGCCGCGCGCGCCGCGTCCCCCCATGCCGCCGAATCCTCCGCCGAAGATGTCATTGAACATCGAGAAGATGTCGTCGACGTTCATGCGGGAGAAGTCGTGGCCGGGCGTGCCGCGCAGGCCTTCGTGGCCATAGCGGTCGTAGACCTGTCGCTTCTGCGGATCGGCGAGCACTTCGTAGGCGGCGGCGGCCTCCTTGAATTTGGACTCAGCCTCGGCGTCGCCGGGGTTGCGATCCGGGTGATACTTCATCGCCAGCCGCCGATACGCGCGCTTGACATCCTCGCCGGAGGCGTTGCGCTCCAGTCCCAGCACTTCGTAATAGTCGCGTGTCGTCGGCAAAAGGCACTCCGTGCGAATGACGAATGGCGAATGAAAATCAGTCTAGGCGTTCACTTGCCGCATCGGGACCTCTTCTGGTCCGCCGTACGATGCTGCCGAATATCAGGTTCAACTCCTTAGCTTCCTGCCACAATCGACGCGCCTCGGGGGCGCTGTCAGGCGCCGCTTTGGCGATCATACGCAGCCTGTACGTCGGTTCCCGCGCCTCTCGCCGACAGACGCCGATGCGGTAGCGAAACTCCTTCTTCGAAGTGGCATCGTCCGCTTTGCAGTAGTTCACGCCGATGCTCGTCGCCGCCCGCACGAGTTGCCGAATCAGCGGCTCGGAGAGGAGGTCGTGCCGAGTGCTCTTGCAGAACGTGATCGTCTCCTCACCAAAGAGAGCCGTTCGCTCGTCCAGGTCATACTGCCTCGCACCGCCATCGACCTCAGAGCGCCGGACAGTCATTCGCCAGTAGACATTCGTCATTCGTCATTTGCCGAAACGCGGGGACAGCCCCGAGAGCGTCCGCAGGACTGTCCCCGGCCACTTCTCCCATTCTGCCCCGTCACGCGATCGCCAGATCGACCGGCTCCTCGTCGTCCTTCAACTCGGTGACCAGGATGTTGGTCGTCAGCATCACGCCCGCCACGGAGGCGGCATTGAGCAGGGCCTGCTTGGCGACCAGCGCCGGATCGATGATGCCGGCCTTGACGAGATCGGTGTACTCATCGGCGGCGGCGTCGTAGCCGAACGCGCCCTTGCCTTCCTTGATCTTCTCGACGACGAGGTCGCCGTCGACGCCGGCGTTCTCAGCGATCTGGCGGGCGGGGCTCTCCAGCGCCTCGGCGATGATGTCGAAGCCGATTTTCTCGTCGCCGCGCGCCTTGTTGCGACCGCTGCTGACGGCGTCGAGCACGCGCAGGAATGCCACGCCGCCGCCCGGCACATAGCCTTCCTTCGCCGCAGCCCGGGTGGCGTGCAGGGCGTCGTCGACGCGATCCTTGCGCTCCTTCATCGCCGTCTCGGTGGCGGCGCCGACGTTGATGATGGCAACGCCCCCCGTCAGCTTCGCCAGGCGCTCCTGCAGCTTCTCGCGATCGTAGTCGCTCGTCGACTTGTCGTGCTGGGCCTTGATCTGTGCGGCGCGCGCCTCGATGTCCTTCTTCTTGCCCGCGCCGTTGATGATCGTCGTGTTGTCCTTGTCGATGACGATCTTCTTCGCCTTGCCCAGTTCGC
>CAZZPX010000394.1:0-3932 GCA_964655955.1 uncultured Phycisphaerales bacterium
GTAGCGACCGGAGCGAGGCTCGTGCAGGCTCCACAGGCAGGTGGTGGCGACGCAGTTGAGCCCCGCAGCTTTGGCGGCGAGGAGGCGCTCTCGCCAGTGGGCGCGGGGCACGCGGGCGTAGTCGATCGTGCCGCTCACCAGCCAGATTCGACGCCCGCCCAGGAGGAAGCTCTGTCCGTCGTAGGTCAGCATCCGCATCGGTCGTCACCTTGGGCTGTGCAGCGTGGCTGCGCGATGTGTGTGCGCCTCGCCCGCGTCGGCCGAGGCGGCTCCACGATACGGGCTGGGGCGGCGTGCGGCAAAGCCCGCCAGGCGCATCGCAACCACCCCCCGGCGCGACGGTATCCCACCCACGCGGACTCTGCGTTACTCTTCTCCTCCATGCCACGCCGCCAACCCATGAAGACACTCCCGGGCGCCATCCTCCTGCTGCTCCTCGCGTCGTTCCTCACGAGCGGCTGCGGGCCGCGGCTCGACTCAATCGATCAGCAGGTCGAGGCGATGATCCGACAGCGCCAGGAAGCGCTCGGCTCGCCCGCCAAACCCAGGCAGGACGCCCCGCCGCCTCAGCCGCCGCCTGCCGCTGCCTATGAGCCCAGGCCCGAGACGGCCAACCCATCGCCCCGTGACCTGGCCATCCCCGCCTCCGGCGAACTGACCGTGCAGGAGCTGACGCGGCGACTGCAGCAGCAATACGAGCAGCCGCAGCAGGCGCGCCTTCTCGACCTCGAAGAGAGTTTCCGCATCGCCATGTCCAGCGGCCGTGACTACCTCTCCGCGCAGGAGGAGTACATCATTGCGGCGATCCGGCTGCTCATCGAGCGGCATCGCTGGGGGCCGCGCTTCTTCGCCGACATCGCTGCTTCGCTCAATGCCCGCCCGGGGGTGAGCGGCTACGACACCACCGCCAGCATCATCAGCAGCGTTCGCGCCAACCAGCGCCTGCCCTACGGCGGAGACGTCGAGGCAGGCGCCGTCTACACGCTCAGCGAGACGCTGCGGGACGCGGCCACGAACACGTATCGCCAGTCTTCCGAGATCGTGCTTTCCGGCAACGTGCCGCTGCTGCGCGGGGCCGGCCTCGTCGCCCGGGAGGATCTGATCCAGGCGGAGCGTGACGTGGTCTACGCCGCCCGCGATTTCGAGCGCTTTCGCCGCTCCTATTTCGTCGACATCGCCAACGATTACTTCTCGCTCCTGGCGTCGCTGGCCTCCATTCGCAATCAGCGGAGCCAGCTCGACAGTCTCGAACTGCAGCTGACGATCACGGAAGAAAAAAAGGTCATGGGTCTGGCAAGTCAGTCGGACCTGGACAACGTCCAGCGCAACGTGCTCTCGGCGCAGGATCGGCTCATTTCGCTGCGGGAGAGTTATCTGCTGGCTCTGGACCGCTTCAAGCTGCGCTTGGGACTGGATCTGGACGACCCGATCGAGATCAAGGATCTCGACATTCTCATGGGCGTTCCCGAGGTCACGGTCGAAACCGCCACTCAGGCTGCCATGTTCTATCGCCTGGATCTGCAGAATCAGCAGGATCAGCTGCTCGATACGACCCGCGCCGTGAAGAACGCGGCGAACCAGTTGCTTCCCGACCTCGACCTGAGCGCAGGCGTCCGCTTCCCCACGGATGATGACGGCGAGGAGGCGGGCTCCTTCGCCCTCGACCGCGCCCTCTACAACGCGGGCGTCACCTTCTCCCTGCCGCTCGACCGCGAGATCGAGCGGGCGAACCTGCGGCAGCAGACAATCCGCCTCGCCCAGGCGGAGCGCAATCTCCAGGAGCGCCGCGACGACATCATCATCGAGGCCCGCCGGGCCGTGCGGGCGCTGGACCGGGCACGCATGAGTATCGAGTTGCAGGAGCGCAACATCGCCATCACCCGGCGGCGTCTTGACTTACTCGAGATCGAAGACGCGGAGCTTCAGCTCAAGCTGGACGCGGAACTCGACCTGCTCCAGGCCCGCGACGCCAGGGATGAGGCGATCCGCAGCCTGCGCAGCAACATCCTCGCCTACCTGCTGGCCACGGGGCAGATGCGCGTGACCGAAGAGGGGCTCTTTCACCCGATCGGCGAGATCTCGCTGGTCACCAGGGAGAAAGTGGATCCCGAGGCCGGGATGGAGGAGGACATTCTCGATCTGGATGAGGGTCAGACGCTGCCGCAGGAGCCGCCGACGTCGCCCCTTGACGAGCCCGGCCCCGAATCGCCCACCGAAGAAGAGCCGGACCTGGAGCCGGATGAGGCGCCCGGCGGGCGCTAGACTACCCAGGTCAGAGCCTATCGCTGGGACAGTGCGGGTCGTGCGTGAGGTGCCGCCAAAGGGCGTTTCCCGCCCGCTGGGCCGCATCGCCGGCCGTACTCGCTGGTATAGTCAAGGATGCGCAACGCAGGAGACGCAGCCTCATGCAGCACGCTCTCGCATCGATGACCGCAGGTCGGCCCTCACGCCGCGCCCGTGGCGGCATTCCGCTTCTGGTGACCATCATCGTCGCCATTGTGGCGCTGGTAGCGGCAGGGGCCTTCGCCGTCCGCTCCGGCGGGCGCGAGGCGGATCCGGCCCAGGCCGGCGATCTGTACCGGGTCGCCCCCAACACCTTCGAGATCGTCATCACGACCAACGGCGAGCTGCAGCCGTCGAGCCAGATCGAGCTGCGCAACGAGACGGAGCGCGATGCGGTCATCACCCAGATCATCCCCGAAGGCGAGACCGTCGAGCCGGGCCAGGTGCTGGTCAAGTTCAATCCCGAGCAGATCGATCGCGAACTCACGACGGAGGTGCAGCAGTACGAGTCGGCGAAGAGCGACTACGTCGCCGCTTCCGAGTCGCTGGAGATCCAAAAGAACGAGAACGCCTCGGCCCTGCGCAAGGCGGAGCTGGCGCTGGAGATCGCGGAACTGGAACTCAAGCAATGGGAGGAGGGTGACCTCGTCGCCCGCCGTAAGGAACTCGATCTGCGCATCGAGACCACCGAGCGCGACTACGAGCGCCTCAAGCGCCTCTTCGAGCAGTCGGAGAAGCTCTACGGCAAGGACTACATCAGCTTCGACGAGTTCGAACTGGACCGCATCCGTTATCTCGAGGCTGCAAACGCGCGCGAGATCGCCCAGCTCAACAAGCGGGTCTTCGAGGACTACGAATATCCGCGTCTGCGCAAGAGCATGACGTCGGCGGTGACCGAAGCGAAGGCGGAGATCGAGCGCGTCGAGCGGCGCAACGCCTCGGAACTGGCGCAGCGCGAGGCTTCCTTGAAGAATCGCGAGAGCCAGCTCACGCTGCGCGAGCGCGAGGTGGAGAAGCTCGAGGCGCGCCTGAAGGCCTGCGAGGTGACCGCCCCCAGCGAGGGCCTGGTGGTCTACTCCACGAGCATGAATCGCGACCGGCGCTGGGGCGGAGACGATGGCCCCTGGCAGGTCGGATCGCGCGTCTCGCCGCGCGAGGCCGTCATCGTTCTTCCCGACACCAGCACCATGATGGCGGACGTCAAGGTGCACGAAAGCCTGACCTCCCGCATCCGCCCCGGTCAGGAAGCCAGCGTCTACGTCGACGCGGTCGGCGGCAAGACGTTTCCGGCCCAGGTGCTTTCCATCGGCGTGCTGGCGGAAGACGGCGGATGGCGCGACCCGAACCTGCGCGAGTACACTGTGCGCCTGCGCCTCGACGCGGGTGAGAGCAGCGGCCTGAAGCCGTCCATGCGCTGCGAGGCCCGCATCCTGCTCGATCGCGTGGAGGACACTCTCGCCGTCCCCGTCCAGGCCGTCTTCAACGACGCCGGCAAGACCTATTGCTACGTGCAGGACGCCGGCTACTTCATGCGGCGGCCCGTGCGCGTCGGCCGTTTCAGTGAGACCTGGATCGAGATCCGGGGGGGCCTGGAGATCGGCGAGATCGTCCTGCTGCGCCAGCCCAAGCCGGGCGGGAGCAGGCGCGCC
>CAZZPX010000395.1:0-3932 GCA_964655955.1 uncultured Phycisphaerales bacterium
GCTGGGCCGCCTCCTTCTCCTCCTGCGACATGCCGGCGGAGTTGGCGACCGTGGGGAGGTGTCCCTGGAGTTCGGTGAGCAGGGAGCTGATCTCCTGCAAACCACCTTCAGCGACGTTGACCATCTGCTCGGCCCGCTCCGCGTTGGAGATGGCGGAACCGATGGCGGTCATGTCCTTGCGAAGATTCTCACTGGCAATCAGACCAGCGGGGTCGTCCTTGCCCCGGTTGATCCGAAGACCCGTCGACAGCCGCTCCAGGGCGGTGCTCAAGCTTTGGTTTTGCATGCTGACCACGCGCTGAGCGATGAGCGAGCTGACATTCGTATTGATGCGGCTCATGGCGTCCTCCGTGCACTCACGACTCGCCCACCAAGGCGAGGTTGCAGGTGGAAGTCGGGCCCCGGAGCGAGTCTCCGAGGTTCTTCCGCCGCTTACTTCGACGCCCGCAAAACCGCGATTGACGATCCGCAGGCCATTGTTTGGCAGGATCGCCTTATCGGAATTCGCTGCCCGGCATAGGCGGCACGGGCGTCGGCGCGCCCACCTATCAGGGGATGCCCGCAGCCGCCAGATCGCCCCCGCCGCGAGCGCCCCCCCGCCCTCGCCGTATACTCGCTGCCATCTCCCTCCCGCTCGGCCACCCGACGCGCGCTCCGCCCCACGCCACAGGACCGTCCATGCCCACACGTCAGGAAATCGACCAGCTCAACACCGCAGGCCGGCACTACCGCGGCGGCGACCTGGATGCCGCCGAGCAGATCTGCCGCCGCCTCCTCCGCAAGAACGGCAAGCTCGCCGACGCCCATCAGCTCCTTGGGCTCATCGCCGTCAAGCACAAGCGCTTCGAGGAGGCCATCCTCGCCTATGAGCGCTGCCTCAAGCTCCAGCCGCACAACCCCCGCTACGCCTACCTGATGGGCAAGGCGCACGTGTCGCTCGGCCGCAGCGCCGACGCCCTGGAGTGGTTCGACCGCTCCCTCGAGCACGACCCGGGCAACGTGGAGACGATCGGCTGGAAGGCGTGGGCCCTGGAACGTGCCGGCCGGGCCGAAGAGGCGCTCGCGCTCATCGAGCCGCTGATGCAGGCGGAGAGGCCGGATCTGACCGTCGTCGAGGCGTACGTCCGCGCCAGGCAGCGCACCGGCGAACACGAGGAGGCGGTCCGCGCCGCGCAGCGCTGCGTGCAGGATCCGGCCACCTCGCCCCTCGTCCGCTTCGTGCTCTTCTTTCTGTCGGCCAAGTCGCTGGAGAAGCTGGGGCGCTATGACGACGCCTTCGCCGCCTATACGGAAGGGAATCGCGTCCTGGCCCAGCCCTTCCGCCGCGCCGACTTCGCCACCGCCATCGACGCCCAGATCGAGACCTTCGCAGCCGAGGCGCTGCCCGCCCTGCCGCGCTCGACCTGTCGCTCCGGCCGCCCCGTCTTCATCGCCGGCATGCCGCGCTCAGGCACGACGCTCATCGAGCAGATCATCGACGCACACCCCGGCGCCAGCGGCGTGGGCGAGATCACCGACATCGAGGCGATCGTCACCTCGCTCCCCAAGCGCTGCCGCAGCAAGCTCCCCTACCCCGCCTGCCTGCGCGACGCCACGCCTCGCCTGCTCACCGACGTCGCCAACGAGTATCTGCGCCGTCTGGATCGCCTCGGGACCGGCACGCGCATCGTCAACAAGAATCTCTTCAACTGGCAGCACCTCGGCCTGATCTCGCTGCTCTTCCCCGGCGCTTACATCATCGACTGCCGCCGCGACCCCGTCGACACCTGCACGTCCTGCTTCATGAGCGAACTGATGCCCGCCAAGATGCCCTACACCACGAACCTCACCAGCCTGGGCTTCGCGTACCGGCAGTACGAGCGGCTCATGGCGCATTGGGCGCGGGTGCTCGACGCGCGCCTGCTGCGCGTCGAATACGAGGAGGTCGTCGCCGATCTCCCCACCCAGGCGCGGCGAATCATCGACTTCCTCGATCTCGATTGGGACGACCGCTGCGAGCGGTTCCATGAATCCGGCCGCACCGCCCAGACGCTCAGCTACGACCAGGTGCAGCAGCCGATCTACAAGAGTTCGGTGGGCCGGGCCGAGCGCTTCGGCGCGCATCTCGACCCGCTGCGCCAGGCCCTGGCGCAAGCGCCGACGCCGACGCCGACAGACGAATGATCGTCGGGAAACCGAACAGCTACGTTCCATCCGTCTGTATTAATCGTGCCTGTCCCGCTATTCGCATCAAGCGCGCGGGCGATCACGCCGCAGCGACAGCCCGCCCAGGCAGAAGAGCGCCAGGCTCGAAGGGGCCGGACACAGCAGCACGAAGGGAATGTCGAACGGCGCGCCGAACACCGCGGAGCCGGGCACCCAGTAGCCGTAGCCGAAGTAGTTGCTGCCGAAGTACCCTTCGCTGTAATTGACGAAGGACGTCGCGGATACCGCGACCTGCGGCGGAAAGTCGTGCACGCCCTGGAATGAGATCCACTGAATGCCCTCTTCCAGGAAGACCGCGGAGCTGAAGTGCACTTCGTACGAGTAATTGGCATACCCGTCGATGTCGTAGCCGTAGAACGTCTCGTGCACCTTGGCGTAGCTGAACGTCTGGGAGTAGATCTCAGCGCCCGGCCCGTCGCTGCCGTCTTCGTAAATGGTCACCTTCCAGTCGGCGGGGACGGCGTCGCCGTTGTAATAGCCCCCGTACCAGCGGGCGCCCGTAATGTAATAGTACGTGGGCATGAAGAAGTCATCGGCAAAAGCGGAGTCCAGGCTGATGTAGGTGTCGAGCTGCGAGGAGACCCACATCTCGCCCGTCCAGGGCCCGTTCTCGTAGACGATGCAGTCAGCGCCGGCGGCAGCGGTGATGCCCGCGGCGACAAGGAGAGATACCGAAGCGTTCCTGTTCATGGCGAATCCTCTGCGCATTCAGTAGTGTGGTGTGTCCCGTTTTCTCCCCTCACGACGGCCCCTCCGCGCAGCCACGACACCCCCGACGCCCAGCGCCGCGACGCTGCCCGGCGAGGCAACAAAGTCGTAGCCGATGACGAAGGGAATGTCGTAGCCCACGCCGAAGAGCGCCGACGTCGCCGTCCAGTCGTAGCCGAAGATGGGAAAGCGCTGCAGCGCCTCGCTGCCCGTCACCGTGGTCGTGACGGAGACGGCGGAACTCGGCGGAAAGTCGTTGACGCCCTGGAAACTGATCCAGTAAGCCCCGACCGCAAGGTCCACATCCATTGCAAAGTCGGCGCGATAGCTGAAGTGGGCGTAGCCGAACTGGTCGTATGCGTGCAGGGTCTCGTGCAGGGCGGCGTAGGGAAACGTCTCTGTGTACACCACCATCCCGGGCAGGCCGCCGCTGTCCGCGTAGATCGTCACCCTCCAGTCGGCGGGGACGGGGTCGCCGTTGTAGAAGCCCCCGTACCACTCGGCCACGTTGATCGCGGCGCCCCCGGGCCAGATATCGAAGTCGTCAGCGCAGGCGGACTCGAAGGGGATGAAGGTATCCACCTGAGAGGAGAGGAGGCTCTCCCCCGACCAGGGCGCGTTCTCGAAGACCTTCCAATAGGTGTCAGGCGCAGCGGCCGAAACGGCCCCGTCGCCGACGAGGACAAGCAGCACCAGTGCAGCCAGTTTCATGTGCAACCTCCCTCCCGCCGCCAACGTTCCGCCGAACCCGGCGAATGCCCGTCGCGCGGCCTCCAGAGGCTCTCTGTATCCACAATACCCCGACCTCGCGGGCGCACAAGCGGATTCGCCAAAGCCGAGCGCCGGACCTGCCCCGAACCGGGTGGTCGATCGCCCCGGCCATAGGGCGAATGCCATGTGCCGGACCGACAAGGAAAGAACAGCCCCGCCTGCGGGAGGCGGGGCTGCCTGAATTTTCACTCAACCCTTCAAGGACTGAAGGGGTTGTCAGCCAAGCAATCGCGGTTAGCGACGGCGAC
>CAZZPX010000396.1:0-3923 GCA_964655955.1 uncultured Phycisphaerales bacterium
GACATCGACATCGACATCCAGTACTTCAACACGCTCGCCTTTCACGACGGGTCGTACACGTTCACGTTCCCGATGGTGGTCGGGCCGCGCTTCAACCCGCCGTTCTCGTCGGACGGCGTGGGTGCGGTGGCGCGCGGCGAGGCGGGAATCTCCGGGCAGGCGACGGAAGTGCAATACCTGCGCCCGACGGAGCGCAGCGGGCACGACATCGCGCTTGCAGTCGACATCGACGCCGGCGTGCCCATCGAATCGATCGAAAGCAGGAGCCACGTGGTGCACGTCGAGCGCGACAGCGCCTTCACCAGCACCGCACGCGTCGTTCTGAGCGATCTGGACGCGATCCCCAACAAGGACTTCGTCCTGCGTTACAAGGTCGCGGGCGACAGCGTGAAGTCCGCCATGCTCGTGCACGCGGATGAGAACGAGGGCGCGGGCGGCTATTTCACGCTCATGCTGTATCCCCCGGCGAATCTTGAAGACGCCCAGCGCGGACCGATGGAGATGGTCTTCGTCATCGACTGCTCCGGCAGCATGAATGGCGAGCCGATCCGCCTGGCCAAACAGGCTATCGAGCGCGTGCTCCGACAGCTTCGCCCCGATGACACGTTTCAGATCATCCGCTTCTCCAACCGCTCCTCCGCGCTCGGCCCCGCGCCGATCGCCGCGACCAAGGAAAACGTGCAGCGCGGCCTGGACTACGTCGCCTCGCTGAGCGGGGGCGGCGGCACGATGATGATCGAAGGCATCAAGGCTGCACTCGACTTTCCCCACGATGACAACCGCCTGCGTTTCGTCTGCTTCCTCACCGACGGGTTCATCGGCAACGAGCGCGACATCCTCAAGGCCGTGAACGACAAGCTCGGCGCCTCGCGCATCTTCTCCGTCGGCATCGGCTCGTCGCCGAATCGCTACCTGCTGGAGCGACTCGCCAAGCTCGGCCGCGGCGCCGTCGCCTACGTCGGGCTCAAGGATAGTTCCGCAGAGATCATGGACGCGTTCTTCGCCCGCGTGAGCAGCGCGGCGCTGACCGACATCGAGATCGACTGGGCGGGCATGCAGGTGCGCGATGTGTACCCCCAGCGCCTGCCCGATCTCTTCGTGGGTCGTCCCGTCGTTCTCACCGGCCGCTACGAGGGAACGCCGCCCGGACAGATCGTGGTGCGCGGCACGAGCGCCGGATCGCCCGAGGCGCACGTCGTGGCGACCACATCAACCGGCATGGTCGAGGAGCACAAGGCGCTCCCCTTTGTCTGGGCCCGCATGAAGATCGCCGATCTCATGGATCGCGCCACCTGGGATACGAACTTCGAACTCGCCGACATCGTGCGCGATACGGCCCTGGAGTACGGCATCATGAGCGCCTACACCGCCTTTGTCGCGGTCGATTCGCTCACGCGCACCACGGCAGGCGAAGGCACGACCGTTCCCGTCGCCGTCCCCGTGCCCCAGGGCGTGAAGTATGAGACGACCGTGCGCGAGGGAGGTTGAACGAGGTCGCTGGGCGTGGCGGCTGTGGACTCAGCCCGCATCCTGAAGCACGACGGCATCCGCTTCGATCTCGATCAGCATGTCGGCGCTGACCAGGGCCGTGATCTCGACCATCGTCGCCGCCGGCGGCGCGTCGTGGAAGAATTCGGCGTGCGCCGCGCCGATCTCCTGCCAGCGCGAGATGTCCGTGACGAACATGCGCGTGCGCAGCACGAGCGGCCGCTCGCCCGGCCCGGCAAGGTCGTCAAGCGCGCGCCGGATGATCTCGAGGCAGCGCCGCGTCTGGGCGCCCGCGTCCCCAGGCGCGTAGGTCGAACCGTCCTGCGCGATCGGCGCCGTGCCGGTGACATAGATCTGGTCGCCAAAGCGGATCGCGCGGCAGTAGCCGACCTGTTTCTCCCAGGGAGCGCCGCTGAATGTGCGTTGTATGTGCATCGGGGGAAATGACCATGGACTGAGGAAGCCGGGGTGGGGCCGGCACGGGGATTTGAGTCCCCGTGCGGCGCTACGATCCGAAGCGCTTCAGCAGCAAAGCGCGGAACGCGGTGTAATCGACATCGATGATCGGGTACTCCTCCTCCTTCTCCTCGAGTCCCGCGAGGCTCGGCGGAACGTCAGGCGTGACATCGAGAATCGCCTCGATCTCCTCGGGGAATTTGGCGGGATGGGCGGTCTCGAGCGACACGCTCAGCCCTTCCCACCCGGGCTCGACCTCGCGCAGGTAGCGCTGCAGCCCCGCCCAGCCGACCGCACCGTGCGGTTCGAGCAGCAGCTTGTGCGCCTCCCAGGCGCTGCGGATCGTCGCGCGGGTCTCCGCATCGTCGATGCTCACCGCCCAGATGTCGCGGCGCAGGCGCTCGAAGTTCGGCGGTTTCATCATGTCGCCGCGCTCGTTCATCCGCCCGCCGTAGACGTCGATGAGCCGCGCCAGGTTCGACGGGTGTCCCACGTTCATGGCGTTGGAGATGCACACGCGCGACGGCGCAATGGGCATATAGACGCCGCTCTCCAGGAAGCGCGGCACCTCGTCGTTCGCGTTGGTGGCGATGATGAACCTGCGGATCGGCAGGCCCATCTGCCGCGCGATCACGCCGCCCATCATGTCGCCGAAGTTGCCGGACGGCACTGAGAAGACGATCTCCTCGCCGGCCTCGATGTCGGCGAGCTGCAGGTAGGCGTAGATGTAATACACCGCCTGGGGCAGCAACCTGCCGATGTTGATGGAGTTGGCGCTGGTGAGGCGCACACCTTCGAGATCGGGATCGGCGAAGGCGCGTTTGACGAGCGCCTGTCCCTCGTCGAATTTGCCGCGGATGCCGATTGCCGCGACGTTGCCGCCGATCGTCGTCATCTGCCGCCGCTGCCGGGTCGAGACCTCGTCGACGGGGAAGAGGACGACGCTGTGCACGCGCTCGACGCCAGCGTAGGCGTGGGCGACGGCGGACCCCGTGTCGCCGGACGTGGCGGTGAGAATGACAAGTTCGCCGTGCTCGCGTTCCATGAGCCGGCCCATCCACCGCGCCATCATTCGCGCCGCGAAGTCCTTGAACGACGCGGTCGGCCCCTGGTCCAGCCGCAGCACGTGCTGCCGCCCCGTCACGTGCTCCAGCGGCAGGGGATAGTCGTAGGCGTCGCGGCAGATGGCGAGCAGGTCTTCCTCGTCGAAGATCCCCTGCGTATAGCGGCAGAGGACGGCGAAGGCGACGTCGGCGTACGACCGGCCGTGCAGAGCCGCCAGGTCCGCCCGCGAGAGTTGCGGAAAGCTGCGGGGCAGGAAGAGCCCCTTGTCCGCCGCCTGCCCCTGGAGCAGGGCCCGGTCGAGCGTGACATCCCCGACCTCGTGGTTCGTGCTGTAGAAACGCATGGGCTCGGGCATGGCGGGGCTCGCTCGGGGGCGGAAACGGAGGCGGCGGCGTTCACTCGTCCGGCGGTTCTGCCGATGCTGGAGAGGCCGGATCGTAGAAGGTACGCCCGGTCCCGGCGCGTCGCAAGGAGTAGCCGGGCGTGGTGACGCGCTCCGCGACGAGGCGCCGAGTTCCCGGCCGTTGCGGCACGGTCAGGCGCCGCTGCGAATCAGTCGCAATTGCGACTCGACGCGCGGCAGGCAGGCGAGACCGTGGTCGGAGCCGCACGCTGAAGATAGACTCATCGATCCGCAGCGCATCGCACGAATTCACGCCAGAGCAGGAGTCAACCCATGGCGGGCCAGAGCGAAATGAACCTCACGCCGGGCATGCAAGACTACATCGATCGCAACAACACCTACCTGGAGAGGCGAGGCAGGTACATCCGCGAGGTGGTGAAGAAGTGGAAGTTCGACACCATCGCGGTGCACGGCGTGTACACCGTCGAAGACGCCATCGACGACTACCAGGGCGCGATCATCGAGCCCGTCTTCATGAGTTCCTCACAGGCCTATCGCGCCTCCGACGAGA
>CAZZPX010000397.1:0-3920 GCA_964655955.1 uncultured Phycisphaerales bacterium
GGGAACCGAGTCGTGCGAAAAGCCCTGGAACCCCGGCTCAACACAAAGTCGGGCCGTCGTTCCAGGGCTTTGGCTGCAGGGTACGTATTGTGCCCTCGGGCCTTACGCGTGCACCGGTTCGCGCTTCTTGCCCAGCACCTTCTCCACCGTCACCATCTCGTCATCATCCTCGCGGTGCAGCTCGAAGCCGAGCGACTCGAAGATGCGGATCATGCGGCTGTTCTGCTTGTTCGTCACCGCGGTGACGCTGCGCAGGTTCCACCCTTCCGCGATCTCGACGCAGTAGTTCGTGAGGAGCGTCCCGACCTTCTGATGCTGCCAGGGGTCGGGGACGAGGACCGCATATTCAGCGGTGTCGTGATTCGGATCCGCGACGAGCCGGCCCACGCCGATCAGCTTGCGCTCGCCTTTCTCCTCGAGTTCCGCTACGATGCCGATCTCGCGGTCGTAGTCGATGAAGCAGTAGCGGGCGCCCATGTCGTGCGTGGTGCGCTCGAAGAGATAACTGAAGCGGCTGCGGATCGACTCCGTGGAACAGGCTGCGAGCATGTCGTGCCAGAGCGGCTCGTCCTCGGGCTTGATCGGCCGCAGGACGATCGGCGTGCCGTCCGCCATCTGCGCCTTGCGCACGTACTGCTCGGGGTAGGGGCGGATCGCCAGGTGCGAGTAGCGCCTGTAATCGCCCCCAGCCAGATCCTTGTTGATGATGACGCGCGCATCGAGCGCGATGGCGTCATCGGGCGTCACCAACAGCGGGTTGATGTCGAGTTCCTCGATTTCCGGGTAGTCGGCGATGAGATAGCTGAGACGCATGAGGATCTCGATCAGCTTGTCGACGTTCATCCCCGGCTTGCCGCGATAGCCCTTGAGGATCGGATAGCACTTGAGCGACTCGATCATGCGGCGGGCGAGTCGCTCGGTGAGGGGCGGCAGGCCGAGGGCGCTGTCGTTGTACAGCTCCGCGGTGACGCCGCCGCTGCCCACCATGATCACCGCGCCGAACACCGGGTCCTTCTTGGCGCCGAGGATGAGTTCGTAGCCGTTCTTCGTGTCGACCATTCTCTGGACGGTGACGCCCTCGATGTCGGCGTCGGGCCGGCGCTGCGTGGCGGTGTCGACGATCTTCTGATACGCCGCCCGCACCTCGTCGTCGTCGCGCAGGTTCAGTTGCACGCCGCCCACATCCGTCTTGTGCGTGATCTGCGGCGAGAGAATCTTGAGCACCACCGGGTGCCCCAGCCGCCGCGCCGCCTGCACCGCCTCGTCGGGCGAGCGCGCCGAGATCGGCTTGGTCGTGGGAACCTCGTAGGCGTCGAGCATGGCCTTGGAGAACGACTCGCTGAGCGTCTCGTCACCCGCCAGCAGCACCGTGTTGAACAGATCCCGCAGGCGGTCACGATCCAGCGCGAACGACATGGGCAGTTCGCGCGGCGTGTCGTAGAGCACCTCGATGTTCCTCCCGTACTGCACGAGATACATGAAGGCGTTTACCGCCCGCTCCGGCGAGGTGTAGGTCGGAATCCCCGCCTGGTTGAAGATCTTCACGCCTTCCTCGACGGCGCCGGCGCCCATCCAGGCGGCGAGGACCGGCTTGCCCTTGTTCTTGCAGATGCGCGCCACCGCCTCCGCGGTCTCCGTCGGCTCGGTCATCGCCTGGGGCG
The DNA here is from genome assembly GCA_964655955.1 of uncultured Phycisphaerales bacterium. Lineage (GTDB taxonomy): Bacteria > Planctomycetota > Phycisphaerae > Phycisphaerales > JAGLTS01 > CAZZPX01. The sequence goes on from CAZZPX010000397.1 coordinate 1,662, forward strand.
TGAGCACCACGATCGCCGCATCCACGTTCGGATCGTTGAGGATGATCTCCGTCGCGGCGGCGTAGCGGTCCGCCTTGGCGTCGCCGAGGATGTCGATGGGGTTGCCGTGCGACCAGAAGGGAGGCAGCGTAGCATTGAGCTTGTCAACGGATTCCTGGCTCAACTCAGCGAGCTTGCCCTTCTTGCTCATCAGCGTGTCCGTCGCCATCACACCCGGACCGCCCGCGTTGGTGATGATCGCCAGGCGCGGACCGCGCGGCACGCGCCGCCTTGCAAGCAACTCAGCACACTCGAACATGTCGTCAACGTCGTAGACGCGCACGATGCCGGCGCGCTGCAGCGCGGCGTCGAAGACGTCATCTGCCGCGGCCATGGCGCCCGTATGCGATGCCGCCGCCGCCGCCGACTCGGCGAACCGCCCCGCTTTGTACGCCACAATCGGCTTGGTGCGAGCGAAGGCGCGGCTGGCGGACATGAACTGCCGGGCGTACTTGATCGACTCCACGTACATGATGATCGAACTGGTGTTGGGATCTTGGCCGAAGTAATCGATCAGGTGCCCCACGCCCACGTCCAGGGCGTTGCCCACGGAGACGAAGTGCGAGAAGCCGATGTTCTCCGAGATGGCCCAGTCGAGGACCGAGGTGCACAGGGCGCCCGACTGCGACAGGAAGGCGACGTGTCCCGCCTTGGGCGTCGCCGCCGCGAAGCTGGCGTTCATGCCGATCGAGGGGACGATGATGCCCAGGCAGTTGGGGCCGACGATGCGCATGCCGGGGTACTGCCGCTGCGCCTTGGCGAGTTCCGCCTCGAGGGCCCGGCCGTCCTCACCCGCCTCACGGAAGCCGGCGGAGAGGATGAGCATGCCCAGGATCCCCGCCTGGCCGCATTCGTGGATGACCTGCGGGATGAACTTCGCCGGGATGCAGACGACGGCAAGATCGGGCGTCTTGGGGAGGGAGGCGACGTTGGGGTAGGCCTGAATGCCGTGGATCGCCTCGCGCTTGGGATTGACCGGGTAGACCACGCCGTCGTATCCGGCGCTGATCATGTTGCGCAGCACCGTGTAACCGACGCTGTCCGTGCGCTCGCTGGCGCCGATGACCGCGACTCGCTTGGGGCGGAAGATCCTGTCCAGGTTACGCACCGTCATGGGAATGGCTCCTTGGCCTGCGATGGGCCCCACGCACCGGACGCCGCCCCGGGGACCGACCGCAAATGACCCGTCGAACGCTGGCGGGGACGGCCCTGGCGACGCCTGCTGCACCCTGTGCAAAATGTCGAACCATTCTATCTGCAACTGCAGGGAATTCGGCCGAGAAGAACGCGTTTCGTGGTCGGTTGAACCAATTCTTACCGGCCGATGGGCGTTATCCGGAACCCGTCGCCAACCGGTTCAGGTGGGGCGGTGTGAAGGAGGTGGAGCGGACCTCGCCGCCGGCCGCGCAGGCGACGCGCGGGCGTCGCTCGGCACCGGCCGTCCGCGACCTTTCTGCCGGGAGCATTGCGGGGCGCTGACGCGGCGGACCGACTTGGATATCATGCGGCACGACCGAGGGCGATTAGCTCAGTTGGCTAGAGCGCACGGATCACACCCGTGAGGTCGAGGGTTCGAGTCCCCCATCGCCCACTGATTCATTTTGCCATGCGTTGCCACCAGCCGCCCGGCTTCGCTATTGCCTTTGTCGCCAAGGGTTTCCCGCACTTCGTCCGAATCGCCCGTCACGCCTAGATCATCACTGGCGGACGGTGACTGCTGCGCTTCGTCCAGGCCAGCAGCCCGGCGGAAGTCGCCGTCAAGGTCAACACTCATCGCGTAGTGCTCAGCCGCGACAGCCGGCGAATTGCCGATCCACTTGCAGACGGTGGCCAGGTCGTACTCTCGCATCAGTTCCGATTCGCGGCTTGCCCGCAGATTTTGCCACAGACGCGGCCACGGATCGAAGCCGGCCCGGCGGATGATGCGATTGAATTGCGTCCGCAGGTTCGCTGTGCCCACCGAATAGCCCGCAATCACGCGCTCGGTGCCGGGTTCGGCTTGCTCGAATGCGTCCATCAGCACCGCCCGCAGTTCCGGGAACAGCGGCACGGTCCGCACCGCATGTCCGTCGTGATGCTCCGTCTTGGCCGAGCAGACGCGAAGCGTGCCACGGTCCCAGTCCACGTCCGCCCATGTCACCGCCAGCACTTCCGACGGACACCGCAGCCCGCCGAAACGAGCCAGGGCAATCATGGCCCGCCACTGCACGTCCGGGCAGG
>CAZZPX010000398.1:0-3914 GCA_964655955.1 uncultured Phycisphaerales bacterium
ATCTGCTTGCTGAGGAAGTACCCGCCGACCAGCGCCGCGAAGAGTCCCGCCAGCACGGTGGCGATGCCCACGAAGGCGGCGTCGGTCTCCTGGCCGGAGCGCGGCAGCAGATGCCCCGGAGCGTTGGGGACGAACGTGCCGACCAGCCCCAGGAGCAGGAGCAGCAGGCCGCTGATTCCCGCGATGCCCAGGCCGGGGATGAGGAAGAGTTCCGCGAGGATCAGGACGATGCCGATGAAGATCGCTGCGATCTCCCACCAGGCGGCCATGCCCGCGAGGGCCGGCGCGCCGATGAGGAAGAAGAGGCAGAGGACCGCCACAGCCCCGGGCAGACCGATCCCCGGCGCGGAGAACTCGACGAGTCCGGCAAGGAGCATGAGCGCGATGAGCGCGCCGCGCACCCAGGGGTTGGTGAAGAAGACGGTCAGGCTCTCCGACCAACTGGTGTCGAGACGATCAAGTTGAGTCGCGCCGAAGTACTGCTGCAATTCGACGTCGTTGCGGACCTCTTCCTCACCCAGGCCGAAGCGCAGAATGTCGTACTCCTTGAGCGTCAGCAGCGTGTTGCGATCGACGACCTGTTCGACGAGCAGGTACTTGCCGCGGTCGGCCTCCGTAAGATCGGGGCGCCGGCTGAGGAGCGACTGGGCCTGCTCGACCTCGGACTGGATCTCCTCGCGGCTGACCCCGGGCTCCAACTGCTGAAGTTCGCGCACAGAGGGGATGATGCGTTCGGCGAAGGAGTGGGGGTCTTTCCGGGGGGACTGCGTGGCGCGCGGGATGGCGCTGCTCTGCGGCTCCTTGCCGAAGATCGTCTCGAACTCCCTGGCGTCAACGAACAGGTGCGCTCCCGTGTCCTGGTGCTCGACGAGCCACAGCTCCATTTCCGGCACGACGAACGACTGCACGAGTTTCTCGTCGTAGCCGTTGCGGCGGGCGGAATCGATAATCTCCGCCAGGATCGGCGACTCGATCTTGGCGCGCAGCGTGCCCGAGGGCGCAGCAGCGCCGATGGGTGAGACGGCAATGGGGGCGGCGTCGCCCAGGGTGCAGGCGGGACTGACCAGGATCCTGTCGCAGGCGAGGGCGATGAAGACGCCCGCCGAGTAGGCGTCCGGGTTGATCCAGGCGATCGTCTGGCCCACGCCGGCGCGCTTGATCAGCGTGCAGATCTCCAGTGCAGCCCCCACCTCGCCGCCGGGCGTGTCGAGTTCAAAGACGACGGCGTCGGCCTGAGCGTCCTCGGCGATCTTGAGGCGGCGCTCGACGCTGCTGGCGGTGATGCCGTTGATCACGCCGGTGATGGGGATGATGACGACGCTGTCAGCCTGCCGGGCGGCGGGCACGACCGTGGGCGGCGTGACGGTGGGCGGCACTTCCTGAGCGGTCGCGAAGGCCGTCAGCGCCGCCAGGGCACACCACACCAGGCCCCGAGTCACGGTTGCACGGCTTGTTCTCAGTCCGGTTGGTGACAGCATCAGCGTTTCCCCAGGGCCAGTATATGCCGCGGAATTCCCCCCGGCTGGCCCTCAGCAGGGTCGGGGGTGGAGCCGCCCGGAGAAACGACGGTGCCGCTGCTGCGGCTGCACGCCGCGGCCAACCCCGCTCAGCCGAACGCCTTGCGGTAGTCCGCAATGAAGCGTTCCAGTCCCACATCGGTGAGGGGGTGCTGCATGGAGGAGGCGATGACCTTGAAGGGGACGGTGGCGACATCGGCCCCGGCGAGGGCGCAGTCGACGAGATGCTTGCTGTGCCGCAGCGACGCCGCCAGGATCTTCGTCTCGTAGCCGTAGTTGTCGTAGATGGCGCGGATCTTCTGGATGAGGTCGATGCCTTCCTCGGCGATGTCGTCGAGACGTCCCATGAAGGGACTCACCAGGTAGGCCCCCGCCTTGGCGACCAGCCAGGCCTGCAGCGGCTGAAAGCAGAGCGTCATGTTCACCCGCACGCCCTGCTCGCTGAGCGTCTTGCAGGCCTTGAGGCCCTCGGTCGTGCAGGGCAGCTTCACCACGATGTTCGGGGCGATGGCCGCGTGCTCCTTGGCCTCCTTGAGCATCCCGGCCGTATCTGTCGCCAACACCTCGGCGGAGACCGGTCCCTCCACGATCTCGCAGATCTCCTGGAGTCGCTGGGCGTAGGAGGTCTTCTCGCGGCTGATGAGCGTGGGGTTGGTGGTCACGCCGTCCAGCACGCCCATCTCGTGGGCTTGGCGGATTTCGTCGAGGTTGGCGGTGTCAATGTAGAGATCCATCCGATGCTCCCATGCGGCTCGTGTGGCGATCCATCCATGCGACTCGATGTGGAGGGCGGCGAAGGCGGCCCGGGAGGATGATACCGCAGCGCCTGCGCCGCCGTCCGTCCGACGGGTGCTGCGCTCAGGATCCGGTGAGGAATTCGACGAACTCATCCGGCTCCAGCGCCCCGGCGTAGCGTTTGACGAGTTCGCCCTCGGGGCTCAGCACCAGGAGCGTGGGGTACGCCGTCACGCCGTACGCCTGCAGCAACTGCGGCTGCTCATCCCCGTCCACCTTGACGGCTTCGTAGTCGGCAAGGGCGGCTCCGACCCGGGGCGCAGGGAAGGTGCCTCGATCCATCGCGCGGCAGGGGCCGCACCAGTCGGCGGTGAACTTGATGAAGACCGGCTTGCCCGACGCGGCGGCGGCGGTCTGCGCTTCGGTGAGCGTGGCGTGCCAGGCGATGCCGTCGTGCGGGGCGGGGCGGGCGTACCAGAGGAGCAGGGCGAGGAAGATCGCTGCGATCACCCCGAAGAACACCCAGTCGATCCACTTGCCTTTCATCACCGCATTCTAGCGCCCGCGGCGGCGGTGCGCCTCGGGAGAGACATCGCCATCCGGCACACGGTACACTGCTCCTTTCGCAGCAGAGAGCGAGGATTGCATGCCCGCAGACACAGTGACCACGCGCAGGTACATCAACGAGCTTCACCCCAGCGAGTTCGTCACCGGCACGTTCTCCATCTCCAACGCTCAGTTGGGGCGAACCCGTCAGGACAAGCCGTATCTCAAGTGCCTGCTCGCGGATCGCACGGGGCAGATGTCGGCGCGCATGTGGTCGATCAGCGACCAGACCTTCCGCTCGCTGCCGACGGACGGATTCGTGTACGTGGAGGGTGAGACGCAGGCGTACCAGGGCGAGCTGCAACTCATCGTGCAGATGATCGAGGCCGTGCGGCCGACACCCGACCTCTTGCGCGAACTGCTGCCCAGTTCCAAGCGCGATCCCAAGGAGATGTTCGCCGAGTTGGTGTCGCTGCTTGAGACGGTGCAGCACGAAGGTCTGCGCGCGCTGATCAAGGCGTACCTGAAGGACACGGACCTGATGGCGCGGCTGCATCTGGCGCCGGCGGCGAAGGCGCTGCACCACGCGCATCTCGGCGGTCTGCTCGAGCATACGCTTGCCGTCTGCAAGCTCGCCGACGCGATCTGCCCGCTGTATCCCAAGGTGAATCGCGACCTGGTGCTGGCGGGGTTGTTTCTGCACGATCTCGCCAAGACGACGGAGTTGAAGTACGACGCGGCGTTCTCCTACACGAATCGCGGGGAGTTGATCGGACACGTGGTGGAAGGCGCCATCTGGCTGGCCGAGAAGGCGCGCCAGGTGAACGCGGCGCAGAGCGGCGCCATCAGCGACGACCTGCTCATGGTGCTGCAGCACATCGTGGTCAGCCATCACGGCAATCCGGAGTACGGCGCAGCGAAGATGCCCGCCACGCCCGAGGCGATCATGGTGTCGCACTTGGACGACCTGGATGCGAAGGTGCAGATGGCCCTGGACGCGTGCCGGCCGGAGCACGAACCGGTCGCCGATCTCGGGGGCGACTTCACCGCGAAGCTGTGGCAATTGGGGACAAAGCTGTACAAGCTGAATCCCTGCGACTGAGGCGGCCGAAGGAG
>CAZZPX010000399.1:0-3905 GCA_964655955.1 uncultured Phycisphaerales bacterium
GACTGACGAGATGCTGGGGCTGGCGCGGGAGAAGGGTCGGCAGGCGGTGTGCCTGTCGAACGCGAAGCAGCTGGTTCTCGCCGCCACGCTCTACGCGCAAGACTACGGCGTCATCTGGCCGGGGATCGAGCGCAACCGTTATCAATGCCGGCCGAACGGCCTGTCGGGCTGGGCCTTCACGCCGCCCCCGCGTAAGCCGGGGCTTCTCTTTGATTATGTTGGTCGAGTCGACGCGGTGACTGAATGCCCGACGAAGCGGCGTCAGTCCAGGTGGGGCGAAGATGGCGATCACAATATGTTCGACAACGCCTACCTGAACTTCGACTACACCATGGTGACGCGCATGGAGGGGGCGACCATGGACATTCAGACGCATGCCGCGTTCCTGCGCGAACCTGCGACCTACCCGGTGCACACCGACCCGCCGGAATCGCTCGGCCACAATCCCGAGGGGCAGAACGCCCTGGTGAATCTGTCCGGTCTGCCGCTCTTCGTCGATGAGAGCAACTTCTGCTACAACGATGTTTACCGCGACGGCGCGTGGTCCAACTGGGATCAGATCACGGAAGTGCACGGCGGGGGAGGCACGGTCGGCTATCTCCAGGGTCATGCCGGCGTCCTGGACTTTCCCCGCGGTGACAGCGAGATGGTCGATGAGCAACCCGATCTCTCCGCCGACGACTTCTACGTTCTGGGGCAGTCAGGCTGGATCCGCATGGAGAAGTACGGTGGCGGCGTGAGCCTGAACCACTGGGGCTGGATCAACGCACCGAACTAGAGACAAGCCGGGAACTGGATGGGGACCATCCTGTTCTGGCCGAGTGAATATCGTCGTGCCTTGACGCGCTCGGCGCCGTGCATCCGCCCGCGGCTCGCTTCGGGCGCGACCTCGAGGCGGCCATCGCCGCGCGGCGACCTGCCGCGCTCATATCGAGAAGGCACGATAGGATTGGCGTTGGCGACGCCGCTTCGCACAATATCGGCTGCGAGACCGCACATGCCCACCGTCGAGTTCACCGCCAAGTTGAACCGCTACTTCCCCGATCTGGGGCCGCTCACCGTCAAGGCGGAGACCGTCGCCCAGGCCGTCCGCGCCGTCGACGAGGCGCATCCCGGGCTGGCGGCGTACGTCATCGACGAACGCGGGGCGCTGCGCCAACACGTCAACATCTTCATCAACGACGACTGGCTCCGCGATCGGCGGACGCTGTCCGATCGCGTGCGGCCGAACGATCGGCTGCTGATCATGCAAGCCCTTTCCGGGGGATGACGAGGCCGCCATGACACGACACAACACGATCCTGCTCGGGACGCGCAAGGGCCTTCTGGTCTTCAGCCGCAGCGATGGCGACTGGCAACTGGTGCACCATGCCTTCCAGGGCGTCGCCGTCGCCTACGCCGTCATGGATCCGCGCAGCGGCACGATCTGGGCCTGCCTCGACCACGGGCACTGGGGGCAGAAGCTCTCGCGCTCGACGGACGGCGGCAAGAACTGGGAGGACGCGCCGGCGCCTGAGTACCCCGAGGGAGCCGTCATCCGCGAGGACAAGCCCGCCACGCTGCGCTACCTCTGGGTGCTGGCTGCGGGTCCGGAGAGCCAGCCGGGGCGGCTGTACCTCGGCACGGAGCCGGGGGGCCTGTTCATCAGCGACGATGGCGGGGACACCTGGCGACTCAACGAGCCGCTGTGGAACCACCCGACGCGGCAGCAGTGGTTCGGCGGGGGACGCGACGAGGCGGGCATCCACTCCATCCTCATCGACCCGCGCAATCACAATCACATCCACGTCGGCGTGAGCTGCGCCGGCGTCTTCGAAACCAGCGACGGCGGCTCCACGTGGGGCGTTCGCAACGAGGGCCTGATTGCTGACTTCCTTCCCGATCCCCGGGCGGAGGTCGGGCAGGATCCGCACCTCGTCGTCGCCTGTCCCGCCCAGCCGGACACGCTCTGGCAGCAGAACCACTGCGGCATCTTCCGCTCCACCGACGCGGGCAGGCACTGGGCGAAGATCTCCCAGGAAGGCGGGCCGGCCCACTTCGGCTTCCCCATCGTCGCGGATGAGCAGGACGGCAATACCGCCTGGGTCGTCCCCGCTGTCAGCGATGAGATTCGCATGGCGCTCGACGGCATGCTCTGCGTCAGCCGCACCACGGACGGCGGCAAGCGGTGGGAGACGCTGCGTCGCGGCCTGCCTCAGGAACTGGTGTACGACGTGGTGCTGCGTCACGCCCTGGATCTGGCGGGCGAGACGCTGGCGTTCGGCTCGACGACGGGGAACGTGTACTTCAGCGACGACCGAGGCGACCACTGGCACTGCCTGGGCAACCATCTCCCGCCGGTCTACAGCCTCCGCTTCGCCTGACCCGCACGCCGCGCCACGGCGCATGGTCCGCTGACGCCCCCGCGGCGTTTGCCCCTGGTCCGTGCGGAAACTACTCTCTGCCCTTTATGTTGCCCGGGAGCGGCCCGGGTGCGGCTGGATGGGCTCGCGCACTGATGCACTTTGATCTGGTGGACAGCGTGATTTCCCGGTCCGAGGACCGGATTGTGACCCGCAAACAGGTGTCCCTTGCAGAGGAATACCTGCAGGATCACTTTCCCGGCTTTCCCGTGCTGCCGGGCGTGCTGATGCTGGAGGCGATGGTGCAGGCGGCGCGTAAGCTCTTGGATCAGCCGCGTTTAGTGGTTGCGGACGTCAAGGCGCTGCGGTACGGGAGCCTGGTTCGGCCGGGCGAGGCGCTCGTGGTCGAGGTGCAGTGCCTGGAGCGGCGGGGGGACGGGTGGGTGACGTGCAAGGGGAGCGGCAAGGTGCAGCGGCCGGGCGACGCCGAGCCGCAGGAAACCGCGGTTGCCGGTAAGTTCACCTTGCGTCCCGTGAGCGGGCCGGCGGCGGCTCGGACGAGTCTGGCAGTAGGAGGCACACAGCAATCATGACCCGTGATGAAATCCTCGCGAAGGTGACGGAGGTCCTCGAAGACGCGCTGGGGGTCGATGAAGAGGACGTCACGCCGCAGGCCACGCTGATCGGCGACCTGGAGGCGGAGTCGATCGACTTTCTCGACATCGTCTTCCGCCTGGAGAAGGCGTTTGACATCAAGATCGAGCAGGGCGAACTCTTTCCCGAGAACGTGGCGCAGAATCCGGAGTACGTGCGGGACGGCAAGGTGACCCCCAAGGGCATCGAGGCGCTGAAGGAGAAGCTGCCCCACGCGGACTTCACGCAGTTCGAGAAGGATCCGGACGTCTCCAAGGTCGGCGACATCTTCACCGTCGACACCATCGTGCGCTTCGTCGAGCGCAAGCTCAGCGAGAAAAGCGGCTGAGGCAAGGCACATCGCGGTGTGCCCGCGCGCCGCGCTGCAGACCAAGCAGCGCTGCCTGCCGCGTCCCGGCCCCGTTTCGGAATCCCCCCATGCGCTGGATGTGGATCGACAGAATCACGCAGCTCGAACCCGGCCGGCGCATGGTCGCGATCAAGAACGTGACGCTGGCCGAGGAGCATCTGCACGATCACTTTCCGCGGCAGGCCGGGCCGGGCGGCGAGTTGCTCGAGCCGCTCCCCGTGATGCCCGCGTGCTTCATTCTCGAGGGGATGGCGCAGACGGCGGGGATTCTGGTGGGTCATGCGGGCGGCTTCAGGGAAAAGGTGATCCTCGCCAAGATTCCCAAGGCGGAACTCGCGGCGGATGTGTTCCCGGGCATGACGCTGCGCTACGAGGCGACGCTGGAGCGGCTGGACGCAGCCGGGGCGGCGACGAGCGGCGTGGTGAGCGTGCGCGATGACGGCGACGCGTGGCGGCGGATCGGCACGATCGAGATCGTCTTCAGCCACCTCGACCGCAACGCTGCGGGCACGCTCTTTCCCGAGGAGAACTTCGTCTTCGGCGACAACTTCAAGGCGCTG
>CAZZPX010000400.1:0-3905 GCA_964655955.1 uncultured Phycisphaerales bacterium
GTCGAGTTCGGCTGCATGGGCGCGATGCGCGGTGCGGCTGGCCGCAATCAGCGGCCTCAGCACCCTGCGGATCTGCCGCCTGCCCCGCTGGAAGAGCACCACCGCTGCGCCGATCGACACGATGGCTGTCACCCCCGCCGAGATCACCAGCGCAAGATCCGGCTGCCAGTCGTTGAGCCACAGAGGCAGCACGGCGGCGAGCACGACCAACGCGCCGACCAGGAGAAAGGTCCGCGGCCCTACGAACAGCCGCGCCAGCGGCAACTGGGATAACTCCGCCAGTCGAGCTTCGAGCGCCTGCGTGGCCTCGAGGAGAGACGGCGGTTCGCGGGTCGATTCCGCCCCGGCGAGTTCAGGCGCTGCCGCCTCGCCTGCCGGTTCCGCGCGACCGCCCCCGCGCGGCGGAAGGAAGAGATCCGCCTCCACCGGAAAGCGAAACTCGAGCAGCCGCGACAGCGCCGCCTCCTCCTGCCGCTTCACCTCTTCGAGTTGCCTGTCCAGCGCCTGCCTGGCGGCGGCGTAGGCATGCTTCGGCTGATCCTCCGTCGCCTCGTAGATCGACTCGGCGAGCCAGGTCGCCTTGGCGTAACGGGCCTTCGCGTCCTTGTCCGCCGCCTCGGCACGCTCCTCGACGGCATCTCGGCCGGCCTTGTACTCCTGCTCCGCCTGCCGCTGTGACTCATTGAGCGCCGCCTGCCGGTCCGACAGGGTTGTCGAGTGAGCCGACTGCGTCCTCTCCAGCACTTGCGCGTGCTCCTGCTGGAGGCGGGAGAGGCAGGCGGCATGGTCGTCTTGCAGGCGCTGGCGCTCCGAGGCGAACGATGCCTCGAGTTCCTGCTCGCGCGCGGCTGTGTGCGTCGTCAGTTCCACCAGTCGGGTGAGCAGCGGCCGTTCCGAGGCGAACTCGGGAGGCTGGCCGGGCGTCGACGGCGCCGCAAGCGGCGCGGACGCCTCCCGCAGCAAGTCGTCCGGCAGAGCAAGGTCGTCACGTTCGTCTGGCGTCATCCAGAGGCTCCGGAAGCGGGCGCGCGGCCAGCCTCGTCATGGTACCGGCCCGGCAGGCGCGAGGCGGCCTTGCGGGATCGACGGCCGGACTCGGGGACGGACGTCACCGCGCCGCCTCTCCTCTCCAGACTCTCCCGTCGCTCCGCCCTCAGCTGCACTCCCGGCGGATCTTGGCGAGCACTTCATCAATCTGGCCCATCGCGTTCATGGCCGTTCGCACCTGCTTGTCGAGCAGATCCATGTAGTGCCGCTCGAATTCGGCGTGCGTCTCGTCGCGCCACGTTTCGCTGGTGCGCTGCCAGTGCTGCCGCAGCTTCTTGTAGGCGTCGAAGAGGCGCGCCCGTCCCGTGCTCACGCTCATCGCTGATTCTCCAGTGCGTCGTCTTCCGCGTCGTGCCTGGCATTCTGCTGCGGAGGCGGTTCGGTCTCGCGCGCCGGACGCTCTGCGGTCGAACCGGGAAAGAGCGGCGCGCGCGAGCGCGCCTCGCCGCTCTCCGCTTCGACCTGTTCCTCGCCGGCAGTCGGTGCCTGCAGCCGCACGTACTGCTCAAGCGCGTCGATCATCCGCGCCAGGTGCTCCAGGGCGACCGGTAGCTGAAGCTCGACCGTGCCCCCAAGCTGGCGGATGGGCACTCGCGCCTCGGCCGCCTGCTTGGCGAGATAGCGCTCCGCCTGCTTGAGCAACTGCAGCTTGCGCTCCGCCTCGTCGCGGCGCTGTACGCAGCGCTCGAGATGCTTCTTCTCGTCGATGAGCGAGGGCGTGTTGTCGTCGGGGCGTGACTTGATCTGCTTGCGGGCGATGTCGCTCTTGGCGCGGGCGACCTCCTCCGTCCACTTGCGCTGCTCGCCCTTCCAGTGCACCACCTGGTCGTGCCTGAGCCACTCCATCGTCCGCTCGATCTCAAAGTCGACCTCGTGGCAGGCGGTGCCCGCGTCGGCGGCGAAGTCGGCCAAGGCGGCGCGAAAGTCCTTGAGCCGGTCGATGTTGATGACGCGCGCGCTCTTGCGCATGGAGCGGGTCCTCAACGCTGCTGGAGATAGTCGTCGATGCGCTCCGCCTTGCGCAGGAGAAACGGAATGTGCTGGTTGGCGGCGCTGCTGAAGCGGGCCAGCACGCGGATCGTCTGCTCGAACTCCTCTCGAAACTTCTGCTGCTCCTGGTCGCGCCAAGTCTCGCCGAGCGCTTCCAGCCGGCCGTGCAGGACGGTGAGGTTGTTCTGCAACTCGTCGGTGAAGCGCTTCAGATCGTGGGCGAAGCGGCGCAGTTCATCGGGATCGACGATCGCTTTGGCCATGCGAGAACTCCCAGGCTGGAGGACACTTCGCATGGTAGCACGCCCCAGTTGCAGCAGTTCGGCCGGCGCGGCGACGCAGCCGTCAGGCGAGCGAGGGGACGATCGCCTCGCCGCGTTCGGCCGCCTGGGCGATGGACTTGCGCAGCTTCTCCTAGTCCTCCAGCAGGAGCGCGAGGTTCTTTTCCTGATCCTCGTCTTCGTCCCAGATCTCGGGATAGACCTGGGCTGCGGCGAGCGCCGCAGGCTCAAAGCGCCGGCGCATCTCCGCGGCGTCGATGGTCCGCAGCAACTCGTGAAAGGCCTGCACCTGTCCCGGCCGCAGCACGCGGGCCGGGCCGTATCCCACATCCTCCTCGCCATAGTCCGCATCTCCGGTCAGCAGGAAGTGGATGGCGTGACAGTTCTTGTCCAGGCCGATCCCCGTCTCGTCCAACTCCTCGAGCAAGTCGTGGATCTTCTCCGGCTCAGCAAGCAGGTCGTCGACATCGTCCGCCGGAATCTTCCCCAGGTAGAGCACCATGCTCATGGCAACCTCCGCGTCTTGGCCGCGCCCCGGTCTCACGCCACGGCTCAACCCACTGCACCCTGGCGGTCGGAGCGGGAGCGGCGCCCGCGGCGCCGCTCTCTCCCCGGGCGGCGACGCCGCCACCAACGGACGTCGAGCACCCCCTTACCCATCTTGCATCCGCCGGTATGCTGGACGCGGAGACCGGCACTCGATCGGTCGGCTGCACCTCGAAGCGCGAGCGGCGGAAAGGGCTCATTCATGTCGTCGATGACAGCCCCCGCGGACAAGGACCTGGACCGCCTCGAGCGCCTGCTCAAGGCGAGCCATCCCCGCCTGGCCATCTCCACGCTGGAAAAGGCCCACGCCCTGCACCTGGTGCAGAGCGCCGCCATGACCGCCGACGCTCCCTCCATCTGGCAGTGGTCGATCGCGCACGGCGTGCGGGACGGTCGGCTGCGCGGGCAGGGCGCCGTCGCCGACACGGACCATCCCGCCGCCGCCCTCTACCACCTGGCGCATCAGGTCGAGCAGCCGACGGTGGCGATCATGCTCGACCTCGCCTCGCACCTGGATGACGCGCGCACGTGCAGGCTCCTGCGCGAGTGCATCGCCGAGTTCCGCGTGCGGGGCAGCACGCTCGTTCTGATCGATCACGATGACGCATTGCCGCCCGTCATCAAGGCGGAAGTCACGCCGTTCGTCATCTCGCTGCCCGACGCGGAGGAGATCGAGTCGCTCGTGAAGCGCACGCTGCGCCGGCTGGTCGCCGAGCGGCGCAGCCTCGGCCAGCGCGAGATCGAGGTTGAAATCAGCCGCAGCGATTTCGATACGATCGTCAAGAACCTCAAGGGGCTGACGCGCACACAGATCGATCGCGTCATCACCGACGTGACGCTCGAGGACGGGCGCTTCGACGCGGACGACGTGGCGCATGTGCTGGCAGCAAAGCGCCGGACGCTGCGCGCAGGCGGCATGCTCGAGTTCATACAAACGCCGGAGAACCTGGATGGAATCGGCGGGCTGGGGCGGCTCAAGCAGTGGCTCGCGCGCCGCCGCGAGGCGATGAGCGCCGACGGGCGGCAGTTCGGCCTCGAGCC
>CAZZPX010000401.1:0-3885 GCA_964655955.1 uncultured Phycisphaerales bacterium
CGAAGATCACGTCGATCAACTCCGGCGGCGTGCACGGCCGGGCCGCGTCGTGCACGGCGATGTGCGTCACGTCATCCGGCACCGCCTCGAGCGCTGCGTTGACAGTTTCCCAGCGATACTTCTTTCCGCCCCTCACCAGCTTCACGCCCAGGAGTGCCAACCCGTCGCCGTAACGGAACTGGAACTGCTCGAAGCCATCCGGCGGCGCGGCGACGACGCAGCACACCACATCGTTGCGCTTGGCGAAGAGGTCGATGGCCCGCATGAGCAGCGGCCGCCCGCCGAGGTCTTCGTTGAGCTTGTCGCGGTCGCCGAATCGCTCGGACTTACCTGCCGCGGGGAAGATGACTGCGACGCGCATGGCGGCCTCCTCTCGTAGGGTCAACCGCCCGCGATTGTACAGCCGCAGGTGCGGCCGGGCGCGACCGCCGAGGCCATGTCAGGCCACGCGCCGCCTCGGCGCGCGAGGCGAGCCCGGCGTGCGAGGTCGCGCATCATCATCGTCTTCGCTGGGGGTTGCGACCTGCGCTGCGTAGCGCCATGTGAGTGCGGCGCTGTGCAACGCCTCGCGCAAGGCGGCGTTGATTGGTTGCAGCCGTCCCCTTCCGCCTGGAGCCAGCGCTGCCACCTGCCCTGCCAGGTCCGTGAAGATCGGCAGAGCCACCCGCCCCGACTCCGCCGCCTCTTTCGCCGCCGCCGCCACCTCCGGCAGCACCTGCCCATGCACGCGACAGGGCGTGAAGCGCGGCTGCCCGTCCGCATCGCGCTGGCCCGCGAAGCCGAACAGCCGGCAGATCGAGGGCCGCCAGTCGTACATCGTGCAGCGGCCGCGGTCGCCGGTTTCGCTTGCCGCCTCGTACAGCACGCACTGCATGCCGGCCAGTTCGAGTCGCGCGAGCATCGCCTCCGCCTCGCCGCGCCGCACCAGTTCCTCGGCGAGCGGGAGAATGTCCGACGCACTCGTTTCGACGTTCGGTGAAAGGCAACACGCGCCGCAGCCCTGCGGGCAGGCGAGGCCCGTGGCGGCGCGGAACGCCTCGGTTCGCCGATCGATCTCGGCATGCACAGCTGGGATCGTCAGCGCATCGTCGTGTGTCGGTTCACCGATGCCATCGCCGAAGACGGCGGGTGGGTCGTTGAGGATCATCAGGGGGCCCGGCTCGCCTCGCCGTACCGCGCCGCGCGTTGCACCGCGACTCAGGGCCGGCCGCATCGAGGCGGCGGAATCATAGCAGCGTCATCCTCAGCCGGCCTCGCTCTGCGGCGTGAGCGTCAGCGTTCGCCGTTCGCCGTCCCGCTCCACCGTCACCTCGATCGACCTCGGCGAACTGAAGAGCGCCCGCAGCCGCTGCGGTCCCAGTTCCGCCACCGGCGTCCCGTTCAGCGCCACGAGCAGATCGCCCTTCTGCAATCCCGCCGCTTCTCCGGCCCCGCCCGCGACCAGATCCGCCACGCGCACTCCCGCGGGGTCCGGCGCAAACATGACCCCGATCCGATATCGCGGCTGGCTCTCAATCGGACCCGCCTCCGCCCGCCCGAAGCGCACGCGGCTGTGTCGCAAGTCCACCGTCACGGCGAAGTGCTCGAGCAGCCGGCTGCCGATGTTCGCCGTCTCGAAGCCGTCGATGAATGTCACGCGCGGCTGGCGCAATTCGTACTTGCCGATGCGGATCGACCCGGCAAGCGGCGCTTCACGAATGATGTACTCGCCGCTCACCGTACGAGCCCTGCCTACCTCGACGGGTGGCGACTTCAGGTCGAGCGTCGCCGCGAAGCGGGCGGGAAGCATCAGTCCGCCGGCACTGCCCGAGTCAATGTGTGTGAGCAAGGTCTCGCCGCCGATCTCCAGTTCGATCGCTGGCACAGCGCTCTTGGGCGACAGCGAGAGCACCGTCTCCCCGTCAGGCTCGGGCAGCGACCCTTCACCGACAATCACGCGCTCGCCGGGATAGTCCAGCGTGAGCAGGCAATCCTGGAAGAGATGGGTTCCGAGGATCCCGTCGATGCGCTCGGCGACGTCGGGCCTGGCGTTGTAGTCGCGCGTCGCCGCCTCGATGCCTGTAAATGTCGCGCCGCCGAAACTGATCGAGTCGATGGCGACGAGGTCGAGTTCGCGCGTGCCCGATCCCGAGCTGTCCGCAGCCCGCACCGTGCCGATCACTTCGAGCCCGAGCTCCTCGACAAGCGCGGTATCCGCCCGCGCCACCCCTTGCCCGCCTGTGTCGATCGCAAAGTGAAAAAAAGCGCCCTGGCCGTTCACGGAGACGCGCACCGCCGGCGAGTGGCCCCAGCGCAGCATCGGTAGCTCGATCGGCACCTCGGGCAGCGTCGTTGCCTTCGGCCCGTCCGTGAAACTCGCTCGTTTGAGGACATTCGGCTCCGCCTGTCCGAGCAGCAGGGCCGTGGAAAGCAGGAAGAGGCGTGCGAGGACAGCAAGCGACATGGTGAATCCTCCAGGCAGGCAATCATGCAAAGGAAGCGCGGCGAAATCCGCTGCCCCTCTTGACGCGCCCTTGCACGGCGACTGTCACATTCCGCAAGTTAAGTGCTGCAGTGGCTCGCCTCATCAGCAGCCGACTTCGCCGCCCGGCCACGCGAGGACGCCCGGAAAGTCGTTGACACAGGCGCCCGTCCGCCCGATCCTGCGAGCACCACGCGCCCCGTCTGCGCGAAGAGCGGCGAAGTCGCCGCCCCGCCGGCGCCCGCTGCGCCATACACCGTGATCGAAGAAAGTGTCAAGCATCACACCAACGCGGAGGGGCCACCGATGGCCGAATTCAACGTCAACACCCACCGCCACGATCCCTACAAGAACTTCAAGTTTCGCGTGCGCTGGGACGGCAGATATGTCGCGGGCGTCAGCAAGTGCAGCGGCCTCAAACGCACCACCGAGGTGATTGAGCACCGAGAGGGCGGCGATCCGAGCAGCAGTCGCAAATCGCCCGGCCGTACCTGCTACGACCGCATCACGCTTGAGCGCGGCGTCACGCATGATCCCGCGTTCGAGCAGTGGGCGAACCTGGTCTGGAACCTCGGCGCCGGGTTTGGCTCGGAAGTGGCGCTGAAGGACTTCCGCAAGGACATCACCCTCGAGCTATACAACGAAGCCGGCCAACTCGTGATGGCCTGGAAGATCTATCGCTGCTGGGTGAGCGAGTACGAGATCGTGCCGGAGCTTGACGCGAACTGCACCGCTGTGGCGCTCGAGCGGATCACCCTGGAGTGCGAAGGGTGGGAGCGCGACGAGGAGATCACCGAGCCGGAGGAGCCCGGGGCGGGGAAAGCCGGCTAGATTCGCACCCTCGCCGTTCTGTCAGGCCGACCAAACACGAAGAGGACTGTCATGCCCTACGACCTTGAATGCGCCCAGTCGTTTCATTTCGGCGACGCGACGGAGCGGGACATCCACCACGCTTTCGACAACGACGCCGAGCGCGGCGAGTACATCATCCTCACCGCCCCCGATGGCAGCTTCATGCAGGCGGCGGGCGAAGGCAAGGGGCCCTACGTCGTCGAGCACAGGGACGGGCGCAGCGGCGGGCACTTCGTCGCCCAGGGCGAGTTCAGCAAGGAGGAAGTTCGCACGGCCTTCCTGCAGTACCTTCGCGGCGACGAGTCGTGGAGAGCCGGCAACGACTGGCGACCTCTCGAGGAAGTCGAGACGGAAGGCGCCGGCAGGGGCGGCTGCGCCACGGTCATCGCCGCGGTCATGCTGGTGGGCGTCATTGCAGCGCTGACGCTGTAGATGAGCGCGCTCCGCTGCGCGTTGCGGCTAAACAGACGCGCCGTACGTCCTCACTTCATTCGTCATTCACCATTCGTCATTCGTCATTCCGCGCCCCCACGCCGCTTTTCTCCGCCGCCGCCCACGACTGCTCCACACGC
>CAZZPX010000402.1:0-3850 GCA_964655955.1 uncultured Phycisphaerales bacterium
TGCTGCGCTTCGTGCACTGGTACAACCACCGGCACCGTCACAGCGCCATCCGGTTCGTCACACCCGCGCAGCGCCACCAAAGCCAGGACCGGGAGATCCTGGCAGCGCGCACGGCCGTATACGAAGCGGCCAGGCGGGCGATGCCCCAGCGCTGGCGTGGCCGGCCCGTGCGCAACTGGCAACCGATCGAAGAGGTGTGGCTGAATCCTCCGGAACCGACACGCGTCGACCCAGAATCGCTGCTTCGTGCGGCATGAAAGCGGCCAACTTCGTTGACACACACCGCAGCCGACGATCATCCGGCTCCAGATGTCCATGATCAGGTACAGCCGGTAGAACTGGCCACGAACGCTGCCCGGCAGGAAGGTGATGTCCCAGCTCCATCCACGGTTCGGGGCGCTCGTGCACAAGGGCGCAGGCCGGCTCACCTTGCGTGGCTGTCTTGCCCGGCCCCTGCGGTGCTGCTGGCCGTGGGCGCGCAGCACCCGCCAGAAACTCGATTCGCTGGCGATGTACACGCCCGCATCGGCGAGCTGCGGCACGATCTGCGAGGGCGGCAGGCTTCTGTAGCGTGGCTCGTTGCACACCTGCACGATCTGCTCGCGCTCCTTGTCGTCCAGCGCGTGCGGGCAGTGGCGCACGGCGCCCTTGCGCCGGTCCTCGAGCACATCCTGCGTGCGCCAGCGGCGCAATGTGCGAGCGCTGATACCCAGCAGCCGGCAGGCTGGGGCAAGCCTCGCACCGGCGCCGACCGCTTCCTCGATCAGGGTGATGGCCATCTGTTTCATCGGCGCGCTGATCAGTCTTCCTCGCCGGTGCCCCAGATGGCCTGGGCTTTTTTTGACAAGGCCAGCAACGCTGCCGTCTCGGCCAGCGCCTTCTCCTTGCGGGTGAGTTCCCTGTGCAGCTCGCGCCGCTCGCGTCGAGCCTGGGCAAGCTCCTGGCGATCGACCGGGCGTGCGTCATCCATCGACTCGAACTCCGCCTTCCAGGCCTCGAGCTGCTCGACGTACAGCCCATGCTCGCGGCAATACACCGAGCGCTCGGCCTCGTTCAGCGCGGCCGTGCGGATCACCGCCGCAAGCCTTGCCTTCGCATCCCAGCCCTCGGGTCGTACCGCACGAGCCGGCACCACGTCACCTTGCTCCTGGAAGCGCTTCTTCCACGCGTACAGGGTCGGCGCCGATACCCCCGTCTCGCGGCTGACCTCGGCCACGCTTCGCAGCAGCGGCGCCATCAGCTGGCGCACGGCGTGTTCCTGGAACTCCTGGCTGTATCTGGGCATCTGTTCGCTCCTGGCCCCCTCAAGTTCACCAATTCAACGAGTGGCCAACAATCGTGACACAGGGGGGCTGGGAGGTGCATCACGAGGAAAGTGCCGGGCATGCCGCACGGCTGATCGATGCGGCCTGCCTGCGCGAGCGCATCAGCCGCAGCCAGCTCGTGCTGCACTCGGACAACGGCAGCCCGATGAAGGGCGCGACGATGCTCGCCACCCTGCAGCGCCTGGGCGTGGTGCCCTCGTTCAGCCGGCCCTCGGTCAGTGACGCAAACCCGTACTCGGAAGCGCTGCTCAGCACGATCAAGTACGCGCCGGCCTGGCAGGGCAAGCCGTTTGCGGACATCAATGCCGCGCGCGCCTGGGTGCTGCGCTTCGTGCACTGGTACAACCACCGGCACCGTCACAGCGCCATCCGGTTGTAAGCGGTCCATCAACCCCATTCTTGCGCGGTGACCAGGTTCATGGCCAGATCGCTGTCATGGACGTTCCAGGGCAGCAGCGCCTCGTAGTCGTCGGCATTGCGTGCCAGCGGCAGGCGCTCGAGCACATGGCACAGCCAGGCGTAGGGTTCGCGAGCGTTGGCACGGGCAGTCTCCACCAGCGAGTACACGAGCGCACTGGCGTGCGCACCGGCCGGGGTGTCACAGAACAGCCACGCCTTGCGCCCGACGACAAACGGGCGGATTGCGTTTTCGCAGGCGTTGTTGTCGATCGGCAGGTCGGCCCGTTCGATGTAGCGCATCAGCCGCGGCCACAGGTTCAGGCTGTAGGTGACGGCCTGGCCGAGCCTGGTGCGCGGTGCAACCACCGGGTGCAGCGCCAGCAGCCAGGCGTGCAGCTCGCCCAGGGCCCTGCGGCTGAGCCTGTCGCGTACGCGCAGGCGCAGCTCGGGCGGTGCGTTGCGCACGCGCTTCTCGATGCGGTAGAGCCGCCCGAACAGCTCCAGCGCCCGGCTCGTGTGCGCGCTGCTGCCCCGGGGGCT
Source organism: uncultured Phycisphaerales bacterium (assembly GCA_964655955.1). Lineage (GTDB taxonomy): Bacteria > Planctomycetota > Phycisphaerae > Phycisphaerales > JAGLTS01 > CAZZPX01. Next base: position 2,265 of record CAZZPX010000402.1, read on the forward strand.
GGCGCGGGCGGCCTCGACGAACTTGCGCCGCGCGTGCGCCATGCACGCCAGGTGCGTCATGCCGTTGCGGGCCACGGCCGCATCGTAGCCGCCGTAGTCATCGGTCATGAGGTAGCCGCCGAAGCCCTCGAGCAGGCGCAGGGGCACCGCCCCCGAGCGGCCCGCCTCGTAGTCGAACAGCACCACGGTGCGCCCGGGCGGCCCGCCGCGCTGCACCCACATGTACGAGTGCGAGCTGGCCTTGCGTCCGGGCTCGCGCAGCACCTGCACGGTGGTCTCGTCCATGCAGATGACATCGGCCGCAAGCAGCGCATCGCGCATCAGGTTGGCCAGCGGCTGCAGCGCACGCGCCGCGCCGATCACCACGCGCGCGAGCGTCTGGCGCGCCACAGCCACGCCGTGGCGTGCGAGCACGCCCGAGATGCGGTTGAGCGGCAGCCCGTCGGCGTACTTGGCCGTGAGCACCATGGCGATGGCGCTCGCACTGAAGTTGCTGCGGGCAAGCACCGCGGGCGCGGGCGGCGCCACTACCGGTGGCGCACCACCGTCGGCGGGCGCGTACCTGGGACGGATCGTGCGTATGACCCGGATGCGCATCGGGATGATGTCGAGCTGCTCGCTGACCTCTTCGCCGATGCGCACCATCGGCGCGCCGGCCGCGTCGCGTCGCTTGTCCTCGGGCACATCGATGAGCAGTTCCACGCGAGGCAGCTCGGGCGGCAGCGCCCGACGGTGCCCACGCGCCCGTGGCCTGCCCGGCAAGCGGGCAGGTGCGGCCTGCTCTTCGGGGTCCTCCTCGGGCCCGGTGCCGAGCGCCTCGGCCTCGTCGAACAGGCGCGCCTGCGCCGCTTCGCTGCTCGGACCGAACAGGCGGTGGCGTGCGAGCCGGTTCTGCTCGATGATCTGCTGCACCTTCAGCGCGACCTCGTGCGCGACGCGCCGCTCGAACTCGGCATCGAGCCGCTGCTGGATCTGCACGCGCAGATGCTCGTAGAGCTCCCCGGTCAGCCTTGCGCGATCCTCGCGCACCAGCCCCTGGAGCTCATCGAGCGAGGCGGGCAGCACTGCGCCTGCGGGCAGCTCGGGCAGTACGATTCCGAGCTCGGCGGGATCCATCGGGGCGGGCTGTGCGGACATGCTCAATTATATCGCAGCATCAAGAAACAATCTTGTAATTCAATGACTTGTGAGCCGAAGCCTGCCACGGATCGAAGCCCTCGAGCAGCCACTCGAACTCGCGCAAGCTGAGCGTGCTCGCAGGCTGCCCATCAGCCCGCAGCCAGGCAAAGCGGTCACGCTCGAGGCGCTTGTGCCACAGGCAGAAACCGTTGCGATCCCAGTACACCACCTTGATGCCGGTGCGCGCCCGGTTGGTGAACACGAACAGGGCCGGTGCGAACGGATCCATGCCCAGCACTTCCTGCACGATCGCCGCCAGCCCGTTGATCTGCTTGCGAAAGTCCACCGGGGCGCGGTGCAGCCAGATCGTACCGATCGTGTGCCCGGGGTGCATCAGCGACGCGCCGCGAGGCTGGCCGCGAGTTGCGCGAGCCACGACACCGGCGGGGCTGCGGCAAACTCGATGC
>CAZZPX010000403.1:0-3849 GCA_964655955.1 uncultured Phycisphaerales bacterium
CTCATCGATCATCCGCAGTGCTCGGGGCTGTTTATCACGATTCAGCGCGAGGTCGCCGACCGCATCGCCGCGGCGCCCGGCGGCAGGGAGTACGGGGCGCTGACGGTCCTCTGCCAGGCGCTGGCCCGAATCGAGCGCATCGCGATCTGTCCGCCGAGCTGCTTCTGGCCGCAGCCGCAGGTGACCAGCGCCATGCTGGCGCTGCGACGTCGCTCGTTTAGCGGCAGCGCCGAACCGCCCTTCGATCCGCACGCGCTCGCCGACCTGCTGCATCGCCTCTTCTCGAAGCGCCGCAAGCAACTCGGCAGCATCCTCGGCCGCGACTTTGACTTCCCGGCAGATCTCCGACCAACACTGCGACCGGAACAGCTCAGTGTCGACGCGATTCTCAGCCTGCTTGCTGCAGAGGGTGCTGAGAGGCGGGCGATTCCTCCGGATGAGTGATAAACGTACGCGCGTCATTGCGCGGATCGTCGATCCACTCAGCCAGCACCGCGAACACTGTGGCGAGAACGGGCGCCAGGCGAATCGCTTCCTTCAGCGGCTTGACGTGCCCCAGCGACTTGCCGTAACCGCTGATGCGCTGGCGGATCATGACCAGCGCCTTGTGTTCGCCGCGATAGCGAATCATCTCTTCGACATGCGTGCGTATGACGATGAGCTTGTCGCGCACGGTGAGCGGCGACATTCCCTCGCCGCGCATGACGCTGTCGATGTCGCGAAAGATCCACGGCTCGGCGAGGGCGGCACGGCCGATCATCACGCCGGTGCATCCCGTCTCGCGCAGCATGCGCTGTGCATCGGCAGCGCACTTCACGTCGCCGTTGCCGATCACGGGGATGCGCTCGATGGCTGCAACGACCGCGCGAATCCCCGCGAGATGGACGTTGCCCTTGAAGCGCTGAAGGGCCGTGCGGCCGTGCACGGTGATCGCCTGCGCGCCGATTCGCTCGAAGCGTCGCGCCAGGTCGGCGGCGTTGATGTGGTTTGGATCCCAGCCGAGGCGCACCTTGACCGTAACGGGCACCTCGGCCGCGGCGACGACGGCTTCGACGATGCGCTGGGCGACGTCCGGCTTGCAGAGGAGCATCGCCCCGCCGTCCTTCTTGGTGATCTTGTCGACGGGACAACCCATGTTGATGTCGACGATGCATGCGCCGTGGTCCGTCGCCCACTTCGCGCCCTCCGCCATGAGCGCCGGATCGTTGCCGTAGAGTTGCATCGACAACGGTTGATCCTCGGGCGTGGTCTGGGCGAGGTCGTACGTCTGCTCGCTGCCGCGCAGGAGCCCCGCCGGGCTGAGCAGATCGGTGCAGGCGAGGCCGACGCCCCCCAGCCGCCGGCAGATGAGCCGAAACGGCAGATCGCAGTGCCCCGCGATGGGCGCGAGCAGGAGCGGCGAGGCAAGCTGGAGATCACCGATTCGCAGCATCAGGAACATCGTACGCCACATAGCCCGGGGCATGCACCGGTCCGCGGGTGAGAGCGCGCGAGGATCCCTTTCCGATCTCGGCGGCCGCGACGAACGCCCGTCTCGCGCCCATACCGCTGCGGAGGTCATGGGGTGGACGTTCGGTCGGGGCCGCAGACCCCGGCATGCCGGGGGCTATATGGGAATGCGGGGGTGCGGGTTGGGCTAGAATGATCCCCCTCATGCACGCCCTGTTCCACGATCGCCGCTATCTCATCCCCTTTCGCTCGTCGTTGTTGCCGCAGATCTTCGCGGACACGCTGGTCGTCGGCGCGGGCGTCGCGGGGTGCAGCGCGGCGCTGGCCGCGGCGGAGCATGGAGAGGTCATCCTGCTCGCCAAGGGTGAGTTGTGCCAGTGCAACACCGCCTGGGCCCAGGGAGGCATGGCCGCGGTCTGCGCCAAGGACGACTCCATCGACCTGCACGTGCAGGACACGGTCAGCAGCGGCGCTGGGCTGTGCGATCTCCACGCCGTCCGCCACATCCTCAGCCTCGCCCCGCAGCGCGTGCGGCAACTCAGCGACTGGGGCATGCGCTTCGACCGCACGGACGATGACGAGTTCGAGTTCGGCCTGGAGGGGGCCCACAGCCGCCACCGCGTCCTGCACGCCCTCGGCGATGCGACCGGCAGCGAGTTGATGCGCTGCCTGGAAGAGCAGGTGCGGCGGCACGAGCGCATCCGCGTCTTCGACAAGTGCTTCGGATTGGATCTCATCACGCCGCAGTTTAACGGCGACGGCCCGGCAATGGGCGCGATCACGCACCACGCCCGCTACGGCCTGCAGATGATCTGGGCCAAGGCGACGATCCTGGCGAGCGGCGGCATCGGGCAGATGTTCCGTGAAACGAGCAATCCGGCCGTGGCGACGGGTGACGGCCACGCCATGGCCCTGCGCGCCGGGGCCAGGCTCGCCGACATGGCGCTGATCCAGTTTCACCCGACGACGCTCTACGTCGCCGGCGCCAGCCGCTCACTCATCAGCGAAGCGGTCCGAGGCGAGGGGGCGCACCTGGTGGATCGGCACGGGTACCGGTTCATGCTGGAGGCGGACGAGCGCGGCGAACTCGCCCCGCGCGACGTGGTCAGCAGGGCCATCGTGCGCCATCTCGCGAAGATCGGCGAGTCGCACGTGTATCTCGATGTGCGGCACCTGGGGCAGGAGACATTCGAGCGCCGCTTCCCCGGCATTTCGCAGCAACTGCGCGAGTTCAACCTCGAGCCGGGCGTGGATCTGATTCCCGTGCAGCCGGCGGCGCATTTCATGATCGGCGGTGTGTGGGTGGACGAACACGGAAGGTCGTCGCTGCCGGGACTGTACGCCTGCGGTGAGGCGGCGTGCACGGGACTGCATGGCGCGAACCGCCTGGCCAGCAACAGCCTCAGCGAAGGCCTGGTCTGCGGCCACGTCGCGGGCACGACGGCCGAGGAGATGTCGCGTCCCGACAACGGCTGGGGCGTTCCCGCGCGCAGCGCCCCCACTTCCATCATCAGCGACATTCCCATCCACGACCACGGCCTGCTCGACCTCGCCGATGTCCGTCAGAGCGTGCGCAGCGTCATGTGGCGCAACGTGGGCATCGAGCGCGACGGCGGCAAACTCGCCGATGTCATCGACATGTTCGATTTCTGGGGACGCTACATGCTCGACCAGATCTTCGACGAGCCGGCCGGCTGGGAGACGCAAAACATGCTCATGATCGGCCAGCTCATCACGCGTTCGGCGCTGTGGCGCTGCGAGTCGCGCGGGGTGCACATGCGCTTCGATCATCCGCAACCGCGGGAGGAGTATCGCGTACATGACCTGTGGCGCGTGGGCGACGTTGAACCGGAAACCGTCGCGCCGAGCCAATGAACGAGGTGCGTGTGCGAACTCTGTGTGCCGCTGCGATGATGCTGTCTCTCCTGCTGATAGCTGCGGCATTAGCCCCGCCCGGCTGTGGACCTGCGCCTTCTGAAGAAACGGCACAGCGGCCGGATGAGCATCCCTGGCGGCACGAGGCGGCGGACGGGTCGATTCATCTCTGGACGGTCGATCACATGCATGTGATGAACATGGTTGCCTGGTGCCTGCAGAACCAGCGCTACGACCTGCTGCTCGAGGAGGTGATCGCGGAGGAAACCAAGCGCGACTATCGTGCCGCGGGGCGAGATCCGGCGGAGGCGGTGCAGTGGCTGGTGCAGCACGAAGCGGACATCAACAGGCTCTTCAGCCTGCTGCGCGCTGCGCGCGGGCGCGTGGAGAACGCCGGCTACAAGCGGCTGCGCCTGACGCTGTACGGGCAGCTCAGGTATGAACTGCCAATCACGCAGATGGAGGTGGTGATGGAGGACCGCGTGTGGAAGCTGGCGGTGATTCGCTGAGAGAAACGGCGGCGAG
>CAZZPX010000404.1:0-3824 GCA_964655955.1 uncultured Phycisphaerales bacterium
CGCAGGAGACGAGTTGACCAGCCTCGAACTGCGACAGCTCCTGCGTTGCCGGCACCTCGAGCAGGATCGGCACGGCCGTCTTCATCACCACGCTGTTGCGGCCTTCGTCCAGAGCGCAGACGCGGCCCTGCACGCGCCGCGGCCGACCGTCGAGCGGCTCGATCAGAATGCCCCCCGCGGGAACGATGTCGATACGCACGGGCCTGGCGAAGATACGGCCGGTGATCCAGGCGCCTGCGCTCTCGTCAATCTCCACGCTGGCCCGCAGATGCAGGCGATACTGCCGGCCCGGCACGCCGAGCACTAGATCGCGGCCGTTCTTTTCGAGCAGGCGCAGGCGGGCGAGCGAGGAGTCGGCGAGGGTGGATGTCATGGCGGGCTCCGGAGGGCGACTGGTGAATGACCAAGTTCTAATGACTAATGAAGAATGACGAATCGCGGGTGACGCATGCGCGGTTCTTCCGGAGTGCTGCACTTGTCATTCGTCATTCTCCTCACTTTCAGGCGGGGTATTTGAGCGGCTGCGGGCGGGGCAGGCTGAGGAAGTTCGCGAGCAGCAGCGGTCCTTCCAGCGTGAGAAAGCTCTCAGGATGGTACTGCACGCCCTCGAGTGGCGGCTCGCCGGCACGGATCGGTCTGCGCCGCAGGCCCATCACCTCGTTCTGCTCGGTCCAGGCGCTGATCTCGTAATCGTCGGTGAGCGTGCCGCGGTCGACGATGAGGCTGTGGTAGCGCGTCGCCTGGAAGGGGTTGCTCACCCCCTCGTAGATGCCCTTGCCGTCGTGGAAGATGAGGCTCGTCTTGCCGTGCATGATGATGTCGTGGCGCTTGACGGTCATGCCGTGCACGTGGCCGATGCACTGGTGCCCGAGGCACACGCCGAGGATGGGCAGGCGTCCGGCGAAGCGCTCAATCAGCGCGTTGGAGACGCCGGCTTCGAGGGGCGTGCAGGGGCCGGGCGAGACGATGAGATGCGAAGGCGCGAGTCGCTGCACATCGTCGGGAGTGATCTTGTCGTTGCGAACGACCTGCACCTCGAGCGCCGGATCCAGCTCGCCGATGCGCTGCACGAGGTTCCAGGTGAAGCTGTCGTAGTTGTCGAGGAGCAGGATCATGAGGGCAAGCGGGAAGGGGAAAGTCGAAAGAAGAAAGTAGAAAGGAGAGAGTAGAGAGGAAGAGAGGGAGGTGAGGCTGGCGTGGCGCGGGCGTAGCGGCTTCTGCTGCTCTCCTCTCTACTTTCTCCTCTCTCCTCTCTTTGCCGCAACTGGCCCCAGCAGGATTCGAACCTGCGACCTACCGATTATGAGTCGGCTGCTCTGACCGCTGAGCTATGGGGCCGGGGCTGAGACAGCATACCCCACGCGGGCGGCCCGGCCCACGCAGCGGCTCCCGGGGATCGTGGCATGCCGCACCGCAAGGCCTTTCCCGGCCTGCTGAGGCCGATACCATGTTCCGATGCGCCGAATTCGGTGCTGCCTGTGAAAGTTGGGCCTGAGCGATGGCGAAACGCGACTATTACGACATCCTGGGCGTCTCCCGGAAGGCGACGCCGGAGGAGATCAAGAAGAGCTACCGCAAGCTGGCGCGGGAACTGCATCCGGATGTGAACAAGGCTCCCGATGCGGAGAAACGCTTCAGCGAGGTGCAGGAAGCCTACGCCGTCCTCAGCGACCCGGAGAAGCGCAAGCGGTACGACCAGTTCGGCCACGCGGGCGTCGGGGCGGGGTTCGAGGAGGCTGCGTACGGCTCGGGCGGGCGGGCCGGCGGGCCGCGCTCCGGCACGTACACCTGGACCAACGTGGGCGGATCCAGCGCGGGCGGATTCAACGCCGAGGACATCGGCAGCATCTTCGAGGAGATGTTCGGCGGCCGGCCGAGCGGCGGTCGCTCTCCCTTCGGCGGGGGCATGGGCGGCGGTCAGCGCCCCCGCGCCCGCTCCGCACAGCGGGGCCAGGACCTGCAGCACGACCTCGACATCACCTTCTACACCGCGGTCACGGGCGGCAAGGAGTCGCTCCGCCTCACCAAGCGCACGCCGGGCGGTCCGGAGGACGAGACGCTGACCGTGACCATCCCGCCCGGCATCGCCGACGGGGCCAAGCTGCGGCTGGGGGGCAAGGGGCATCCCGGTGCCGGCGGCAGCGGCGACCTGATCCTGACCGTGCACGTGGGGGCACACCCGTACTTCCGCCGCGACGGGCTGGATCTGCTGCTCGACGTGCCGGTGAATCTCGTCGAGGCGGCGCTGGGAACGGCGGTCGAGGTGCCGCTCTACCCGGAAGGCTCCGCGGAAATCCGCATCCCGCCAGGGTCCAGCAGCGGCCAGAAGCTACGGCTTCGGGGCAAGGGGATCCGCAATGACAAGGGCAAGGCGGGGGACCTCTACGCAGTCGTCAAGATCATTGCGCCCCGGGACTTGAGCGATGAGGACCAGGCGGCGCTGCGGCGGCTGGGCGAGCGCCTGCCGCCCGTCCGCACCGGCCGACCCTGGGTCGAGCGGTAGCTGGCGGGGCGGTGGGAATGTACGGCGGGCCTCTGAGTCGGTAAATTCAATGAGAACGGTCGATGCGTTCGACGCCATGATGCAGTAGCGGCCGATTCCGATCGTTGGGCTTATCGGAGGAAGGCCGCCCGTTGCACGCAGGGTGGATGACACGTGCTCAAACAACGCCACCAACTCTTCGTCGGCTTGCTGAGCGCCATGGATGGTGTGGTAGTTGCGGCAGCCGCCGGCACCGCCTGGATCGGCCGCAACCTCATCGCCTACGACCAGGTGCTGGCGTCGGACTGGCGGGAGACGCTCTGGCCCCTGCCGATCGCGGTGGAATTGCCCATCACGCTGGCGTGCTTCGTGGTGTTCCGGCTGTACAAGGCGCGGCGCGACCGCACCTTCTACGACGAGCTTCTCCAGATCATCAAGGGTGGCGGCCTGGCGACGGTGCTCAGCATCGCCACCCTCTTCGCTCTCGCCGCCCCTATGCTCGCGGACCCGGGCGCCAAGTGGGAATTGGGGCTTTTCGGCCTGCTCACCATCGCCTTCATGGCGGTGCACCGCTTCTGCTTCCGCTCCACGCTGCGCATGCTGCGCCGCCGCGGCTGGAACCTGCGCCACGCCGCCATCGTCGGCACGGGTCGGCTTGGCCAGATCACCACGCACACCCTCCGCCGCAACAGTTGGACCGGACTCAACGTCCTCTACCTGATCTCGCACCATGGCTCGACGCGGCGGACGGAGTTGCACGGCCTGCCGGTCCGCGGCGGGCTCGACGACCTCGAGAAAACCCTTGAGGAACATCCCGTCGACGCGGTGTATTTGGCGCTGCCCGGCAGCCACTCCTCGCTGATGCCCACGCTTCTCTCGCGACTGGAACGCTTCACCGTGGATGTGCGGGTGATTCCGGATGTGCGGCCTCGTTATACGCCCTTCAGCATGGCCATCAGCGAACTGGACGGCATGCCCGTCCTGTCCCTGCGCGAGTCCCGCCTCGAAGGGTTGGGAGGCTGGGCCAAGCGGGCGCTCGATCTGGCGGGCGCGGCGTTCGGCCTGGTCGTCTTCGCCGTCCCGATGCTCGTGGTGGCGCTCCTGATTCGGCTGAGCGGCGACGGTCCGATCATCTTTCGCCAGGATCGCGTCAGCCTCGGCGGTCAACGCTTCAAGATCTACAAGTTCCGCACGATGTACCACGTCGCGGATGAGCCCTCCGCCTCCCGGCCGCTCGAGGAAGAGCCGGACTGGACGGCGCGGAACGATCCGCGAATCACGCCGATCGGTCGCTGGCTGCGGGCGACAAGCCTGGATGAACTGCCGCAGCTCATCAACGTTC
>CAZZPX010000405.1:0-3819 GCA_964655955.1 uncultured Phycisphaerales bacterium
CGCCCTCGCCTCGGCCGCCTCCGCGCAGCTCTACACGCTCTTTGATCTTGGCGATTTGCCGGGCGGCGCGGACTACAGCGAGGCGTACGGCATCAGATCCTTGTCCTTGGAGACGACGCGCACGTGCAGGTCGTCACCCGCAAGTTGCGTGGCGAGCGTCGCGATCACATCGTCCGCTTCGTAACCCTCCGCGCCGAGGGTCGGCACGCCGAGCGCTTCGAGAATCTGCAGGCAGCGCTGCACCTGCGGGCGGAAGTCCTCCGGCGGGGCGTCGCGGTTGGCCTTGTACTGCGGGTAGATCTCGCTGCGAAACGTGCCGCGATCGCCGCTCACGTCGAGCACGACGGCGAGGTAGTCCGGCTTCTGCTCGCGCAGGAGCTTGATGAGCATGGCGACGAAGCCGTAGACGGCGTTGGTCGGCTCCTTGGTGACCGGGCTGGTCATGCGGCCGCGAATGGCGTAATAGGCGCGAAAGAACGCGGCGTATCCGTCGATGAGGTAGAGGGTCTTCACAGGAGGGAAGGATACGCGGGAACGCGAGGTCGCGGCCAGTCGGCGCTTCCCAACGAGCCGCGGTCCCGAACGCGCGCTTCCGAACGAGCCGCGACCGTCAGGGAGCGGTCCTGTCCACGTGCAGTCGCGCCATCGCCGCAGGCGGCGGGAGGCGGCACCTGACTGGGCGCCGTCAAGCCGTCATGCCCGCGCAGGCGGGCATCCGGTTTCACGTCCCATCGTTCCAACCGCAACTGGATGCCCGCCTCCGCGGGAATAACAGTGTGCCACCTCATCGTGATGCCCACTGCTTCACCCAATGGGGCAGGCGTCCCGGCCTGCCTTGCGGCTTCACCGCAACCGCTCCCTCACGGTCGCGGCTCGTTCACTAGCGCGGTTCGCTGCCCCGCCCCCAGCCGCACTCCGGGCAGCCGGCGGCGAGATCGCGGCGCAGATCGTAGCGGCACTTCGGACAAACACCCCGACGCAGGAGCAGCCGGCGATGCATGAATCGCGGCACCGTTAGCAGCGCGAACCAGAGTGCAGCGTAGAAAACTACGTTCAGCAGCAACCCGCTCCAGATCGGCCAGTACGGTAGCGTGTCGCGCCAGTGATTCGAGCGTGGGCTGATCTTGTTGCGAAAGAGCAACAGCGCTCCAGGCGTTGCCGTGTCGGACGTGCGCTGACCGCGCAGGCAGAGCGCCGGCCAGCCCGCGGCGAGTTCGAGCCAGTGTCCATGCTGCCGTCCCCAGGAGTCATGCCGCGGGACGCGAGAAGGTGCGGGCGACCCCCTCTGGAAGGCGATCCGGCTCTCCGACCACGTGGGGAGATGCACAGCAGCCGCGCGATGCTCGTCGCTACCTATGTAATCAGGCGGATAATCGGCGAACACTGTAAAAGCCTCTCTGCCCCAGCCCTGGCCACGGATGACCCAGACTTCCCGCGCAGGTGAGCGGTAGACACTGAAGTCGAGCAGAACGAAGTATGCGCAACTCCACGCGACCGCCCATGTCGTGATGAGGCCGAGAACGAGCGACAGCGCAAAGGGGAATACAAGTTGTCGCCAACGTCTTCTTCTGCCGCCCATGCGCTACCCTCACTGCATACCCGCCGCAGTGGTGATCGTACCACAGGCCGCGATTGCGGGCGGACGTGTGGAACCCTCTCCCGCTCTGGGGAGAGGTGGCGAGGCAACGGGCGACGCAGCAGCAAAGACGTCGACGAGCCGGGTGAGGGGGAGGCGCGCAAAGAAGCAGTCGCGCGGAAACACCGTAGACGCGTGTCGCTTCTGATATGCAGTGTTCTCACCCGCCCCCAGCCCCTCCCTCGGAGGGAGGGGAGCCGGAGCGCGCCGCACGCCGCGCTTCGTTCCGCTCCACTGCCTGGTGTGACAGGCTTCGGTACGAGTCGCTGTAGAGCTCGCACAGGCGGGCGGCGCATGCTTCATCTAGCGCAACGTCCCGCCGCTGCATCACGCGCTGAGCGACTTCGAGAAAACGATCGATATCGTAGCGCGCTGCGCCCTCATCGGTGAGAAACGCGAAACGATCGATCGTCCGGGGCGGAAAGGCGCTCAGCGCGAGCATCGCGCCCGTGTGCGCGATCGTGCCGGTCAGCAGGCGCGTGCCGATCGCGGTCTTGACGTGGTCGCCGAGAATGGAGCCGAGGAACGTCAGTTCCGTGTTCTCGCTTTCGCCGCCCGGCCACTGCTGCACGCGCACCTGGCCATAGGTGTTCTTGAGATTGCTGGTGATGGTGCCCGCGCCGAGGTTGACCCATTCGCCCAGATACGAATCGCCGAGGTAGCCGCCGTGCCCCTTGTTGCTGCAAGCCTGGAAGATGCAGCCGCCGACTTCGCCGCCGACCTTGCACACCGGGCCGATCGACGTGTGGGCCCGGATCACGGCGCCGTCGTAGATCTGCGAGCCGCGGCCGATGTACGCCGGGCCGGTGATTGTGGCGTTGGGTCGAATGATCGCCTCGGCGTCGATGACGACGGGACCATTCTCGATATCAAGCACCACGCCGGGGTAGAGGCGGGCGCTGCCATGCACAAGCGCGCGCCCCTCGCCGACCACGTGCGCCGCGATGTCGCGCGCGGATGTTCCTTCCAGCATCGCCTCCAGATCGCTGCGCAGCAGACCCTTCGCGCAGCCCAGCACGTCCCACGGCCGACGCAGCACCTTCGCACCCTGCACCTCGTGCTTCCTCGCACCCGCCAACCCCTCGTGATGCTGCAGCAACCGCAACGCCGCTCGCCCGTCGACGCGCGCCGCAAGCAGCGTCGCATCCTCCGCGCACACGAGCGCTTCACCCGGCGACAATTGCCTCGCCGCCGCCGGTTCGAGCCAGCGCCCGTTCACACACAGCACGTCGTCCGCAGCCTGGATCTGCTGCGCGGGCGGCTCGCCAGAGAGGCCGCGAAGAACCTCGCCGACCCAGGTGACGATCTCACCGCCCAGCGTTCGCTCGGCGCGCTGCCGCGTCGTCAGCGCGCCGGTGCGCACGTCGAAGGCGGCCCGCAGATCGGTGAGGGGCGCGAGGTCGGCCTCGCCAAGGTCGTAGATGAGCCGCAGGGTCATGGCCGTGAGCATATCGGAAGTAACGCCGCGCGACCCCTGTGCAATTCTCGATCCGCGCGCGGTGGTGCTGCGTTACGACCTGGCACGCGCCCTCCGGGGCCCAGAGCCCAAAAAACCACAACGACGGAACAAGTCCGCCGTCGTGGCCACACACACATACACACCGTTTGTCCCACCCTGCTCGTGCCTGGCTTTTCGGGCCGGGCGAGCCGCGGGGCTCAGCGACCGGCAGTCAAGCGTAGGCACGCGGTCGGGCAGAGTTCCACATCGGCGCAATCAGGGATGCGATTCAGTCAGACCCCTGGATTGCGCAACACTTGTCTCTCACTGGTCCTATCCGCGTGCGTCGGGCCGGTGGATGCACGACCGCGCGATTTATTCCCCCGAACCGGCGGTTGCACACCGGCGCGCCGCCGCCGATAACCACACAAGGTGGCGCGACCCGACTCGCCGCAGCCCCCGCCTCAGTGTGCGTTGGGATGCACGAAGCCCTTGTACAGCGTCATCCACAGAATCCGCAGGTCGAAGAGCAGCGACCAGTGGCGGATGTAGAACAGGTCGTACTGGAGGCGCTTCTTCAGGCTCGACTGCCCGCGCAGGCCGTTCACCTGGGCCCAGCCGGTCATCCCCGCCTTGACGTGCTGCCGCAGCATGTAGCCGCGCCAGTCGTGGCGGAACTTGCCGACGAGTTCCGGCCGCTCCGGGCGCGGACCGACGAGGCTCATCTCGCCGACCAGAACGTTGA